>JALYZZ010000185.1 GCA_030948675.1 Bacteroidota bacterium
TGTCTATACAGTCAATAGCAAAGCTGGCCAAAGAAAAGCTTGAAATTTCTCAGGTTCGTGTTGTTGGTAATGTAGACCAACTTTGTTCCACTATTTATCTCGCTTTCGGCTATATGGATAGTAAGAAGCAAATTGCCGCTATAGAACAATACAAGCCGGATTTAATATTAAGTGGAGAAACCCGGGAGTGGGAAACGGTTGAACGTGTACGCGATGGTTTGGCAATGGGGCAGAAAACCTCTCTATTGGTCTTAAGCCATTCAGTAAGCGAAGAAGCTGGGATGGCTTACGCTGCAAAATGGCTACAACCGAAAGTTACGGGTATTAAGGTAAGCCACATCGCATCAAAAAGCCCGTTTACTTTTTTATAGCAACGGGCTATGAGGGAATATTATTTGTTGGTCGGGCGGCGACCATACGCTTTTATTTTATTGCCGTTTGATGACCAATATTCTTATCGGCCCATTTCAAAAACCATTTCATATTTGCCTGATCCTGGTGACCCTGGTCGTGCTGCCGCCAGGCCAATTGTCCATCAAGCAAGGGGGTATTTACGGGCGGCATTTTCTCCGTGCGGTAGTCATTAGAAACACCCAGGTCTTTTACCCCCAGTAATTTGAAGACCGGGCCGGCAGCTACCGCTGCCATATAGCTCCCTTGCTGATCGAGCCATTTTGCATCTCCCTTTTCAGGTATGCCATAACTAATAAAAACAAGGCGGGGTGTACATAAGGCTATTAACTCGTGAGAGTCGACTGGTATATCAGCAGCGGTTTTTGAGCCAAATTTTCCGTCTGATGCTCCGTATTTCATGAAGTTTCCTGCCATCCAGTAATACTCGCCCCCAGTTAAGCTTTCTACCGCTTCGCCCCAATTCCGGCGATGTAATTTAGCACCCCCTTCGCCAGAAGAACCAATTAGGCCCAATGCAAAGCGAGGCTCGAATGCCATGGTAACAAGCGCTGCTTTTCCGTACCGCGACACGCCTTCAATTCCCACGTGTTTAGCATCTACCTGCGGTTCATTTGCTTCAAGATAATCTAACGCACGTGCTGCGCTCCATGCCCATGCTCGCAGTGCTCCCCAATCATCCGGCTTGCGGGGCTGCCCTTTATTTACAAGGCCTATGATTCCACGCGTCATTCCCGCCCCATTGTCAGCTTGTATGCTATTTGGATTAATAGAAATATAGCCCCATCCGTCAGCAATCAATTGTTCGTTGGATGGAGGATCATTATTTACTCCATTAACGCCAGGTTGGTCGACAGGGCCCGGAGTAACGGGCCTCGCAGGCGGACCAAAAAAACCAAAACCAGACCCGGGAGCGGCTGTTAGAATTTGGTATGCCGGGTGTTGATCAAACACTTTTTTTAAAGTAGTATCCTGAGATAGCAGTTTTTTGAGTGCTGCATTTAACTGATCAAGCTCTGCGGGGTTTGGTTGGCTTGCTGCAGGAACACGCGCCTGACCAAACATCATTAGTAGTGGTACCGGCGCCTTGGCATTTACCGGCAAAACAAGGGTCATTTCGATATTGACATCTATTAGCGGATATGATGAATTGTCTACATGCCCAATTAGCTGTTTGGCTATCACAGGCGTTCTGCCTACAAATTCCCGATCTGTAAATTTTACTTCCCATGTTACCTTCGGAATGTTTTTAGGAAGTCTTCCGTACACTTCCCGTTCCATATCCTCCATTATCTCAGGCCGTCTTTGACTCCACCAAACATCTGCCGATGACACCTTCTTTCCATTTTTTAAAGTAAGAACTTCGGGAAGGTTGGGAAAAGGGTTTGCCAGTGCTTCATCATAATTTGCATGATTAGCGTCGCTTTCGTTTCCACTCGGACCGGGACGCAGTGATTTAATGCCCAACTGATTCATCATGTTTTGATGATCCTGCTCTGTAGTAAAAATGACGGGTTGTAAATTTCCGGCAGTGGTTGTGGCGGTTTGTGCAGAGACACGAAGCGCACAAAAAAGAAGCGGGCAGGCTATTCTTTTTATACTCATTTGGGTTGTTTAAAAGAATTGTTTTGGAAGGAATATAATTGCTACCATTTTTTGGTTAAGGCCTCTTCCTCGAATGGCCATCGGAGAAAAGCGTTCATTGTGGTGCTTTGTAAAAATAAGATTTTATGCAATCGATTGCAATTAAAGGTATAAGATTTTTAAAGGTGATGGATGCATGAACGATACTCATGGGTAATGGGATTGTTTGTAACTCACCAGTAGGCTGGCAAAAGACATTTTGACCTTAAACGATGGAAGCGGTTAGCAGCAGCAGTGTTTTAATATGATTTCGGTAAGTAATAAAATTATCGGAGATGGATGAACATCCTCAGTTTCATTGGGCCAGAGCAAACGGATGGGCTTTTATGGCGATGGTTGAATTGCTTTATGTACTGCCTGACACACATCCCGGAAAAAAAGCAGTGCTGGAGCAGTTGCAACTGCATGCAAAAGGGATAAATTTGTATCAATCCGGCCAAGGCTTCTGGCACCAGTTAATTGATAGAAACGATAGTTACCTCGAAACATCAGCAACAGCTATATATGCTTATTGTTTCGCAAAAGCAATTAACAAAGGCTGGTTAAACGCAAAGGCATATGCGCCAACAGCAATTCTTGCCTGGAATGCAGTATCAACAAAAGTGAATGAAAAAGGGCAGGTAGAAGGTACATGTGTTGGAACCGGAATGGGTTTTGATCCTGCATTTTATTATTATCGTCCTGTCAATGTGTATGCAGCCCATGGTTATGGCCCGCTATTATTGGCAGGTGGCGAAATCATACATCTGCTCAAGAACTTTGTGTTTGAAATCAACGATAGTTCTCTTCAGGTAAAAGGTAAAAAATAGCTCGGAAAAGTCGATATTGCCATCTTAGATGGCAGATAAAAAGTTTCTGATATCGATGAAAATTATATTTCAATTTGCTTTAATCACCATGCTTCTTGTGTCTGTTTCATTGGGGCGACAAAAAAGTGCGGCGCCGGCTGAAACCATTTAGTTTGAACGACAACTACAAAAAAACGAAAAATAACGAGATGATGAAAAGGGTAATTGCAACAGTTGTGTTTGGGATGGTAATGTCAGGTATTTCAGCCCAAATTAGCTGGCCGTCCGTTACACAGCAGACAAAGCCCTGGGCACGCTGGTGGTGGGAAGGAAGCGCGGTAGACAAGAACAACCTCACTGCCAACATGCAGGACTATAAAGCGGCGGGTTTAGGTGGTTTAGAAATAACGCCCATCTATGGTGTTAAGGGTTATGAAGATAAATTCATTAAGTTCTTATCACCGCAGTGGATGCAGATGCTGGACTATACATTAGCAGAAGCTAAACGTTTAGGCCTTGGCATCGACATTGCCAATGGAACCGGCTGGCCATTTGGTGGTCCATGGATAAAAGACAAAGACGCAAGTAAAACGGTTGTCTATAAAAACTATCAACTCAATGGTGGAGACGAGTTGAAAGAAAAGGTTTTTTACAAACAGGAAGGCTTTGTTCGCACGGCAAATACGACGGCTGTTAAACCTGAACAATTGCAGCACGATATTGCCTCTAACAAAGATTTGCAAGCACTTGCCCTCGACCAGGTAAAGTTCTCTGAAATGCTTCCGCTAAAGCTATTAATGGCTTATTCAAACGATGGACAAATACTCAATGTGACGGGTCTGGTAGATGCGCAAGGCAAATTGAATTGGAAAGCGCCAGAAGGTAAGTGGAACTTGTATGCACTTTTTGAGGGGCTTCACGGCAAAATGGTAGAGCGTGCAGCGCCAGGTGGCGAGGGATATGCAATAGATCATTTTTCTAAGGAAGCATTACACACTTTTCTAAACAAGTTTGATGAAGCATTTAAGGGTCATGATGTCTCTTACGTTCGTGCTTTGTTTAATGACTCTTATGAAGTTGACGATGCAAGAGGACAGTCTAACTGGACACCCCGATTGTTTGATGAGTTTCAAAAAAGACGAGGGTATGATTTACGAAAGTATTTACCTGCCTTATTTCAGAAGTCAGATGCTGACACTAACAGGCGTGTGATCTATGATTACCGCTCGACGATAGACGAACTGATACTTGATTATTTTACAAAGGAGTGGAAAAAGTGGGGTATAACAAAAGGCGCTATCATTCGAAATCAATCTCACGGTTCTCCCGCAAACTTGCTCGACTTATATGGCGCCATTGACATTCCCGAAACGGAAGGCAACGACATACCACGTTATAAGTTTGCAACTTCAGCTGGCAACGTAATGGGCAAATCCTTGATTTCTTCTGAATCTGCGACGTGGCTAAACGAGCATTTTCTTTCTTCGCTTGCTGATGTTAAAAAGATTGTCGACCTTTTTTTCTTAGGAGGTGTTAATCATATTTTTTATCATGGCGTTAATTATTCGCCTAAGGAAGCGCAGTGGCCCGGATGGTTGTTTTATGCTGCGGTTCATTTTCAACAGACTAACCCGCAATGGAAAGATTTTCATGCACTCAACGAGTATGTTGCCCGAACCCAATCTTTCCTGCAAAAAGGCAGGCCCGACAATGACGTTTTAATGTTTTATCCGCTTGTTGACCGGTACATGGACCCGGGAAATAACCTGCTGCAACACTTTGACAACATGGAGCATGAGTTCAACGGAACTGATTTCCAAAAACTGACAGAAAAGATGCTCGCCAGTGGAGATACGTTTGACTTCTTCTCCGACAGGCAACTGCAAAACATTACGGCAGCAGGAAATAAATTAGTGACCGGCGGCAATGTTTATCAAACCATATTGTTGCCCAACAACAAATATATCTCAGAAAAAAGTTTTCAAAAACTGGTTGAGTTGGCGAAAGCAGGCGCAAGAATTTTGGTGTATAAAAACATGCCTGCCGATGTGCCCGGACTTAATCATTTAACTGAGCGTAGAGCCGTTTTTCAACAATTAATAAATCAATTGAAGTTTACAGAAAGAAACAATATAAAGATTGCGGCTGTTGGAAAAGGGTATTTTGCGATAGGTGACGATGTAGACAGATTGTTAGCTGCAGCGGGTGTTTTTAAAGAAAACATGCTGCTAAAAGGTTTGCAGTTTGTAAGAAGAAAAAATGTAGATGGGTACACCTACTTTATTAACAATCGTACGGAGAAAACTGTAAGTGACTGGATACCGTTGAATAAAAAAGCAGTTGCTGTAGCAATGTTTGATGCTATGACAGGAAAAAGTGGTTTGGCCAGATATAGGGCGGGTGTTAATGGCAATGTGGAAGTATTGTTGCAACTACCACCTGCCGCCTCGGTAATAGTTGAAACATTTAGCAATAAAAAGTCGGGCAGTGCTTACCCATACGTAAACATAACGGGAGCAGAACAACCAATAAAAGGGGAATGGACAATCACTTTTTTAGATGGCGGCCCAACTTTGCCCGCTTCTTACAAAACCACGAAGCTGGCAAGCTGGACAGCGATGGAAGACAAAACTTATAAAAATTTTTCGGGAACTGCTATGTACACGGTTTCTTTTGATAAACCTACTGGCAATGCATCAGCGTGGCTACTTGATTTAGGTAAAGTAAATGAGACGGCTGAGGTGGTTTTGAACGGTAAAAAGTTGGCTACGCTTATTGGTCCCGATTTTAAAATTGTAGTGCCGGCATCTGTTTTAAAACCAACAAATACACTCGGCGTTACTGTCGCGAACCTTATGGCAAACAGGATCATTTATATGGATAAGAATAACATTCCCTGGAAGAAATTTTACAACATCAACATGTCTGCTAAGAAAAGAGAAAATCTGAAGAACGGCATTTTTGACGCATCTTCCTGGCAGCCTTTGCCGTCGGGTTTATCTGGTCCGGTTACTATAGCCGCTATAGACGATTCGGGCAAATAAAAAAATAGTTCTGCAGATGTTCAGAATAGCATTGCAGCAAAAAAAAATTACTGGTTTTATAGCAAGAAGTATTACCGGCTATCTTCAGCTATCACAAATCTTTTTCCAACATCCGGCAGCACGCGTTAGGATAATTAACATATTACTAAAAGTACCTTTAATCATTAAAGATTGTTTGCAATGCTTTTTACCTACCTCCGGCCTCTTCTAGCTTCTGCGGTATCTGTGGCTATTGCGCTCTTCTCTCATGCAGCGGTAAAGCTTCCATCTATTGTTAGTAACCATATGGTTTTACAACAGAACTCAAAAGTGGCAATATGGGGTTGGGCAGATGCGGACGAAAAAATTACAATTACAACAAGCTGGAATAATAAGAAGGTTAACATTACCCCGGATGCTGACGGTAAATGGATAACTTATCTTTCTACAACCAAAGCGGGAGGCCCTTTTACAATTCTATTTAAAGGGAGTAATGAAATAAAAGTTGAAGATGTAATGCTGGGTGAAGTATGGCTTGCTTCAGGGCAATCTAATATGGAGTTCTTCGTCGGTAAAATGCGAAATGCTTCTTATACGGGCGTTATTAATTACGAGCAGGAGATCAAAGAAGCGAACTTTCCACTCATCAGGCAGATAGATGTTGGCAATAAAAATGCTGACGAGCCTCAACAGGATTTTAAAGGCGATTGGAAGGTGTGCAGTCCTGCAACTGTAGATACCTTCTCTGCCGTAGCCTATTATTTTGCAAAAGAAGTATTTAAAAAAACAGGTTTTCCTGTCGGCATTATTAATGCTACCTGGGGCGGAACCACGATAGAATCGTGGATGAAGAAAGAGGTGTTGGAAAGCGA
>JALYZZ010000205.1 GCA_030948675.1 Bacteroidota bacterium
TCAGTTACTCTCTCCTACGCGCAGGATTCTGCAAAAGTATCTGCTTTTAAATGGTCTGCCTCTGTTGACGGTTATTACCGTTATAATTTTCAGGAACCTAAAGCTGCACCATTTAATAATTACACCAGCTTTACCAACAGTCAAAATTCTTTTGAGCTTGGAATGGCTTCAATAAAAGCTGAACATACGATTGGAAAAGTTGGATTTGTTGCAGATCTTGGTTTTGGCAGAAGGGCTGAGGAGTTTTCGTACAACGACAGCAGAACAATGCAGGTAGTAAAGCAAGCTTATGTTACTTATGCTCCTTCTTCACACGTAAAGTTTACGATGGGAAAATGGGCAACTCACATTGGTTATGAGTTGTTGGATGCGTCGGCAAATAGAAATTATAGCATGTCGTACATGTTTACCAACGGCCCGTTTTTTCATACCGGACTTCGAAGTGATTTCACCTTCGGCAAATCAGGCTTTATGATTGGCGTTGCAAATCCTACCGACTATACGACCACTACCTCGACCACTAAAACATTAATAGCTCAATTTAGTACTGGTACAAAAGATGACAAACTAAAGGCATACCTAAACTACCAGGGATATTTCGGCGCTAAAAGCTCAATACCCAACGCGTCTAAGCTAAACCAATTAGACCTTGTTGTAACAGGTACTGTAAGCCCTAAGTTTAGTATAGCGTATAATGGTACTATTGAAATCGTTAAGGACCTTGAAGCAAAACAAAGCAAAAAATGGTGGGGCTCAGCTTTGTACCTCAACTACGATCCAACTTCTACTTTCGGACTCACCTGGAGAAACGAATACTTCGGTGATCAAAAGTATGGCCTGAAAACAGTCGGCGGCGGCGCTAACATTTTCGCTTCAACACTTTCCGCAAATTTCAGGATTGACAATTTCAGAATCATTCCTGAGTTTCGTGTAGATAATGCTTCAAAAAACATTTTTACAAAGAGCGACGGCACCGTTGCCAAAGGAACAGAAAGCTTCATACTAGCTGCAGTTTATAGCTTTTAACTGATTTTTTTTAGCTTTTATTCTTTAAAAAAAAGTTGCTTCGGGCACTATCATAACTAACATGGTTAGTCCGGCAATTCAGCAGGATGTGCAGCACTTGCTGAGGCCGTTGTACTTAAAAGGCTTGCGGTGCGTCTGAGAAGAAAAGAAACAAAACCTGCAAGAGTTCCTCATGTATTGCTAGGAACAGGATTACTATTGATTGGTTTGTTTTCAACGCTGGTTCTGCCCTTGTTGCAAACGGATTAGCAGTTAGCACTTTTGCCACTATCAATATGGCTTCTTCGGTCGCTGGTTTGTCCTGAATATTTTGTGATGCGCTGCGGAGTCGTAAGCCTTCTGCCCTTGGTTTTTGTGTCGGGGCAGTTGTAGGCATGGTGGCCATTACATCTGCAGCCGGTTTCATAGGCGTTCCTCAAAGCTTTTTCGTTGGCTTTATAGCAGCGATCTGTTCTAACCTCGCTGTTTACTGGAAGGGAAAAACTACTGTTGACGATACTTTAGACGTCTTTCCAAGTCATGGAATTGCAGGTATTGTCGGGATGGTACTAAGTGGTGTATTTGCAAATAAAAAAATCAATGCTCCGGTAGTGACAACCTTCTTTATGGGGGAACGAGCTTTTTTCTGCATCAGTTACCAGGCTGTTTAATAGTGGTTGTTTTCGCAACACTAATCGGCTTTATTTTATTTAAAGTAGTTGATTTGATTTATCCAATGAGGGTAACAGAGATCGAAGAGCAAACCGGGTTGGATATAACACAGCATCGTGAGTCATTATAAAAACTCAGGTTCATTTTGTAACTGTTTGTGCTTAGTATACTGTGTAATTAATGCCTTTATTAAACTAATTAAGGATTGCAGTAGAATTTTTTTTTGTTCCAATCTTCTCTGATACATCTAACTAAAAGTTGCCATTTTGATTTCAAACATTGTTTTCGTTATCATACCCCAATTTATAATTTTTAAAAAAGCAACCATGCAATTACTTTTCCGAACATTACCGCTTAAAAAAGCGCTAAGACACCAAAAAAAGATTATCTCATTTCTCACCATTGTGTTATTAGTCTTAATCGCATTTCCAGTTCTTGCACAGGACCCTACCGGTGCTGCAACCGGTACTATCAACGATGTAACTGCCGCTACTGCAGGCAAGCCGACCCTTGAAGAAGTGGCTGCTCAGTCAGGGCACAATAAAATTGCAATTAATATAATGTGGACTTTGATTGCAGGTTTTATGGTGATGTTTATGCAGGCAGGGTTTGCGCTTGTTGAAACAGGATTTACCCAAAAGAAAAATGTAGCACATACTATGGGGATGAATTTTTTGGTGTATGCTGTAGGTATGATGGGATTTTGGATATGCGGTTTTGCAATTATGTTTGGAGGTGGATTAAGTATTGCGACCCTTGGTGGTTCTCCGGGTGTGGTGCCGAATGAATATGTCGTACATCTTTTTGGCCATGATTTTGGTATTGCCGGTACTGTAGGTTTTTTTCTCAACAGCAAAGTATATGATGTAGGTATTTATACATTATTTCTTTTCCAGATGGTTTTTATGGATACTACCGCTACCATTCCTACCGGCTCGATGGCGGAAAGATGGCATTTGAAATCCTTTATTTTATATGGATTTTTTATTTCCATGTTTGTTTATCCCTTGTTTGGAAATTGGG
>JALYZZ010000216.1 GCA_030948675.1 Bacteroidota bacterium
ACCAATTGCAAAAGCTTTGGAAGCCATCTTTCCGTGCAATCGTGTCAATATTATCACAGTCGGTCTTGAGGTACCTCATGCGCATGTTCACCTCGTTCCCACAACAAATGCTGCGGATGTGCATCTAAATAATCCAAAGATCAGGTTGTCAAAAGAAGAATTTTCAGAGATACAACAACAGATTATTTCACAGATGGAAAAGCATAGAAAGTAGTCGACTCACGCGGGGTGGCAGTGAAGCTATTTGCCAACAACCCTTCCCGGATTTTTTGATATAAAATCCTCCCAGCCTTTTAGGCCCTTGTCTGTTTTGCCAATAACAGAGTTTGATTGATAATGGTGGCACAATGCTACGGCTAGTGCATCGGTAGCATCAAAGTATTGCGGCTTTTCTTCGAGGCTCATAATGCGTTGCAGCATTTTCCAAACCTGGTCTTTGTCGGCATTTCCATTTCCTGTTATCGACTGTTTCACTTTTTTAGGAGAATATTCTGTCACTGTTAATCCCGCCTGCATTGCTGCTGCAATAGCAACGCCCTGTGCTCGTCCAAGCTTTAGCATACTTTGCACATTTTTGCCGAAAAAAGGTGCTTCAATAGCAAACGTATCGGGCTTATACGTACTTATTAATTCTACTACAGTTAAATAAATTTTTTGCAACCTTTCGTAAGCATCTGTTTTGCTTGACAACTTGAGGGCGTCCATTATCAGCAATTTTGGAGTGCTGCTGGCTGCGTCCATCAAAGCGTATCCCATAAACAGAGTTCCGGGGTCTATACCTAATATTACATGCCTACTCTTTATCATTACGATTTTTAGGTAGAGGTAAAAGTACTTTATCTACACCTATCGTGCTAATCTTTAGCGGTTTAAATGACGGTGGCATTATAATTTAGTAGGTTTGGCAAAACTTTACCTTCCTGGCCAAAAACATCAAAATATTCTTCAACTACTTTCTGGGTCCTGTTTTATTTATTATCTTATCTGTTTCTATTTATCGCAACATTGTGCATCAGCCGAACTGGAAACATTCTTTGCAGCAAATAAAAATATCTCTTCATAGTAACCAAGGTTGGAAAGCAGTGCTGGTTATTTTTCTAATGCTTGCTAACTGGAGCTGTGAGGCCCTTAAATGGAGAGTGCTGATCGGCCATATACAAAAAATATCTTTTTTAACTGCTTTTAAGGCTATTTTATCTGGCTTAAGTGTGTCTGTGGCAATGAACACGCCAAACGGGGCCGGCGAGTACTTTGGCCGAATATTGTATGTAAAACAAGGCAACCGCATAAGGGCTATCACCCTTACGTTCGTCGGCAGCATCAGCCAGTTAATTGTAACAATGTTTTTAGGTACTATTGGCCTTTTTTTGCTAAAGGATAATTTTTATAACGCAACAAATGAAACGCTTCACTTGTCACTGCCTGTCATTAACGGTATTGCTTATGGCTCTATTGCGATTACCGCTGTTTTAACAGGTTTTTACTTTGAGCTAAGCTGGCTTGTAAGGCTTTTCGAAAAAATTCCGTTTGTAGCGAAATATTCTTTCTTTATTCAGAAGCTGGAAGATTTTAAGATGGCGGAGTTGCTAAAGGTGTTATTAATATCCATTCTTCGCTATAGCGTTTTTATAATTCAATATCTGTTATTATTGCAGCTGTTTGATGTAGGCATTAGTGTCGTAACAGCATTTTGGTTGATAACAATTATGTTTCTTGCGCTGGCAATCGTGCCCACAGTTGCATTAGCTGAGTTAGGAGTTAGGGGAAAAATAAGTGTTTTCTTATTTGGAGCCTTTAGTACCAATACATTAGGAATTGTCTTTACAGCCTCTGCCATTTGGCTTATAAACCTGGTGGTGCCCGCTTTGGCAGGGAGTTTGTTTATCTTAGGGATAAAATTATTTAGAAATAAGTAGCGTGAAAAAAGGATTACTCGTCGTTTTATTAATATCATTCTCTGCCCGCTTGTCAGCAGGCGACGACTTTTGCAGCATTCGAAACAATAGTTTTAGTACAGGCGAAACTATTACGCTGATCGTTTTTTATAACGCACTTGGTTTATACATAAATGCAGGTACTGCAAACTTTACCATCAATACAGAAAAGTTAAATAATAAGCCTGTCTATCACATCATTGGTACAGGTGTTACTAACAGCAAGTATGATTTTATTTTTAAAGTTAGAGACCGTTACGAAACATTTATTGATACTAATAATTTACTGCCATACAAATTTATAAGGAATGTGGACGAAGGAGGTTATAAAAAATATGAGAATATCACCTTTAACCATGCGGCTAATACAGCCTTGTCTGCACAGGGTGTTTACAAAGTGCCGTCATGCATACAGGATGTAGTTAGTTCGATGTATTATGCCCGTAATATTGATTTTACTAAGTATAAGCCGGGTGATAAGATACCCTTTACGATTTTCTTAGACGATGAAGTCTATAACATGTACATCCGCTACCAGGGAAAGGAAACGATTAAGACCCGGTATGGCAAGTTTCGAGCGATTGTTTTTAAGCCTTTGCTGGTGAAAGGATCTTTATTCGAAGGCGGTGAAAAGATGACCGTTTACGTAAGTGACGACCAAAATAAAGTACCCTTAAGAATAGAGAGTCCACTGTTAGTAGGTTCTGTAAAAGTGGATTTAATGACCTACCAAAACCTGCGTTTTCCATTGACTTCACTTATAAGCTTTCGTTAATTTTACCTGTCGCTATATCCTAAGATTACCGTCCTGCGCAAAGATTTTTGTACGTGTTTCTTTAACAAGTTGGTTATCTTTTATTTTGATTGCTATGGTTTTTTTGGTGAAAATTTCTTACATGTTGTTTTCAGTAGGAATGCATTAAGAGAATAATATTTTAAATAAAATGTTTGCTAAATGCGATACGATTAGAAAAATTGGGTAAATTACAAAAACCCATTTAATGATGATTTGGAGAAAATTTAGTGGAGAGCCCATTCACCTCCCGATTAAAGAAGCAGTAGAAACAACCATTAAGAATGAGACGGCATTGGGAAACAAGCTGAAAGTTTGTATCGGTACCGATAGCCAGGTAAAAGGTCAGGAAACCGAGTTTGCAACCGTAATTGTTTTTTTGCGGGAAGGTCATGGTGGCTTTATGTTTATCAACAATGATAAAACAAGGCAAAAGTATTCGATCAAAGAGAGAATGCTTGTTGAAGTAGCCAAAAGCATTGAGATAGCGTACGAACTTTGCCATCTCTTTACCACTTATGATGTGGACATGGAAGTGCATGCAGACATTAACACAAATCCACAGTTTAAGAGTAACGATGCGTTGCGCGAGGCAATGGGTTACATCCTGGGGATGGGATTTGCTTTTAAGGCTAAACCCGAAGCATTTGCCAGCAGCAGTTGCGCAAATAAGGTGGTGAACTAAGAAGCATTAAACTTTTTGAGACTAAGATTAGAAGGAAAGTAACTTCCTTCCGGAAGATTGTCTCCCTCATTGTTTCCAAATTTCTTTCTGCTATACAGAATATTTGGTTGCATTGATGGGCATTTCTTTTACTGTCAAATCTGCTTATTTGTTTAATTGCTCCCCTCATTCTCCTTTGTAAAATTGCTCGTTGCACTCTTCAATAAAGGCGAGTATCTTATCTCTGCCTTGTTTTTTAATAGCGCTGGTAACAAAGTGTTGTGGTAAAAACTGCCAGGTTTTTCTCATAGCTTCAAAAAAAGCTTTTATGTTGGCGGCCACTGTACGTTGATTTTCTTTGTCGCTTTTGGTAAAAGCAATTGTAAATGGCACTTCCCAGTTTCTCAGTTGATCAACAAATTCCAAATCAATTTTCTGGGGCTCATGTCTGCTGTCGATCAATACAAAAACACTTACAAGATTTTCCCTTTTCCTCAGATAGTTCTCTATCATTTGTTCCCACTTTCTTCTGCTGCTTTGAGAAACTTTAGCAAAACCATACCCGGGCAAGTCTACTATGTACCAGGCCTCTGGTTTTTTATACCCGGCAGGCGCCTCATGTCCCTTCCACGATTCAATGCTAAAATGATTGATCATTTGGGTCTTGCCGGGAGAACCTGAAGTTTTTGCAAGCTTTTGGTTGCCAGTAACCATGTTGATTAAGGAGGACTTTCCAACATTACTGCGACCAATGAACGCATATTCTGGTCTGTCTGCGGCAGGACAATTAGTATAATCAGGACTTGAAATAACGTATTCGGAAGATTTAATAAACATTATTGCAAGGTAGCAATTAACCCAAATGGTTAGAATACCTTCAACAGCGTAGGCGAAATATGTGCTACTGATAAGGTTTGTTAAAATGTAGAAACGGAAGATAATCTCGCAACTTTCTCCCGTTTCTCTCAGAGGACGAGATTAGCAATACGCTATCTCAATTTATCCTGGTGGCGTAGTGTGTAGGTTAGTAACGGCCAATAATAAATCTTGTACGATTGTTTAAACAAACAAACACTATACCAGTCTTGCTTGTACCATCAACAGCTTTTGTTAGATCTGTTTTCATCAGACCGCACTTATAGCGCATGAAAAAGTCAACCAAATTTTTAAAATAAATGCCTAACCCTTACCTTTGCGGCAAAATTTAGACCAATAAAAATTTGTCATATGTCAAAAGTTGGTAAGGTAAAACAGGTTATAGGCGCGGTAGTGGATGTACATTTTGAGGGCAGCTTACCTCAAATCTACAATTCGCTTGAGTTGAAGAGGGAGAACGGCGATATATTGGTTATGGAAGTGCAGCAACATCTTGGTGAGGATAGTGTTCGTTGTATCGCGATGGATGGCACAGAAGGCCTTGTTAGAGGTATGGAAGTTACCGATACCGGAAAAGCAATCAGTATGCCTGTAGGCGAAGGTATTAATGGCCGTTTGTTTAATGTTACTGGCGACGCTATAGATGGTTTGCCTGCTGTAAGTAAGGTTAACGGTCGTCCTATTCATGCTAAACCGCCTGCATTTGAGAACCTTAGTACATCCTCAGAGATTTTATATACCGGCATAAAAGTGATCGACCTGATTGAACCATATTCTAAAGGGGGAAAAATTGGATTGTTTGGTGGTGCGGGTGTAGGTAAAACAGTATTGATACAGGAGTTGATTAATAATATCGCGATTGGTTATGGTGGTTTATCAGTGTTCGCCGGGGTAGGAGAGAGAACCCGTGAAGGTAATGACCTGATGAGAGAAATGATCGAAGCTGGTATTATGAAGTACGGTGAGAAGTTTAAGCACAGCATGGAAGAAGGCGGATGGGACCTCGACTCTGTAAACCTGGAAGAACTGAAAGAATCTAAAGCAACTTTCGTTTTCGGACAGATGAACGAACCTCCGGGTGCGCGTGCGCGTGTGGCTTTGAGTGGTTTAACTATCGCAGAATATTTTCGCGATGGCGACGGACAGGGAAAAGGCAAAGACATCTTGTTTTTTGTAGATAATATTTTCCGTTTTACACAAGCCGGCTCTGAGGTGTCAGCATTGCTTGGAAGGATGCCATCGGCAGTGGGGTACCAGCCTACACTGGCGACGGAAATGGGATTGATGCAGGAAAGAATTACATCAACAAAAAATGGTTCTATTACTTCTGTTCAGGCTGTATATGTACCAGCAGATGATCTCACCGATCCTGCTCCCGCTACAACATTTGCTCATCTGGATGCTACTACTGTATTGTCGCGTAAAATTGCCGACCTCGGAATTTACCCTGCTGTGGATCCTTTGGATAGCACAAGTCGTATTCTTGCTCCGGGTATTGTTGGCGATTTGCATTATGACTGCGCAAACCGGGTAAAATTGATTTTACAGCGTTATAAAGAATTGCAGGATATTATTGCTATTCTTGGTTTAGATGAATTGAGCGATGAAGATAAGCTGACGGTATCAAGAGCTCGTAAAGTACAGCGGTTCCTTTCACAGCCTTTTCATGTGGCCGAGCAGTTTACCGGTCTTAAAGGTGTTTTTGTAAGTATTGAAGATACCATCCGCGCGTTTAATTCAATCATGGACGGTGAAGTAGACGAATATCCTGAAGCAGCATTTAACCTGGTAGGTACTTTGGAAGACGCGGTGGACAAGGGTAAGAAAATGATGGAAGCAGCGAAATCCTAAACATAAATTACCCAACGAGGAATCAGAAACAGATTAATTCATTTTAAACTAAGGTAGCCCTTATAGGGGCTTGGGGTATGATACTTGAAATATTAACACCGGAAAAAAGATTATATAGTGGTGACGTATACGGTGTACAACTGCCAGGAGTCGATGGGAAATTTGAGGTGCTTGATCGGCATGCGCCTTTAGTGAGTGCACTAGGAAAAGGAAATATAAAAGTGATCAGAGATAAAAATTCTATTGCTAACTTCTCTATTGAAAGCGGTTTTGTAGAGATTTTAAATAATAAAGCAACGGTTTTGGTAGAAGGTGCAACGGAATTATAGTGAAAGAACTTGTTTAGTAAAAACACCCGGAAACAAGCGTTTTTGGGTGTTTTTCATTATTGAAATTTTGGCAGTAAGAACGCCAAAATGATCGCCACAAATTATTCTTCCTGACATAAAAGTTTGCGTATCATGTAGTAAACCTCCTTCAGCTTTGTTTTTTAAGCAGCAAAAAAGGTACTTCTCCCACTTTAGATGTTTCAACATCTAAAGCTTTCTTAAAATCCCTTCATTGGCTTGTCTTTATGCTTTAAAACTGTTTGCGGGCATTCTGTTTGAGTAATAATCATTGTTATTTAATCAAACAAAAAGGAAAACAGATATGAAAAGTAAGAATGTGATGTGGTTAATGATCCTCGCTTTAGGAGCATTGTTTACAAGTTGTACAAAAGATCCGGTGTCTAATTTGACTGACGACGAGTCAAGGATCTACATTACTGATCATGACTCAACTGCTAGTTTTGCCGCTTATAAGACCTTTAGCATTTCCGACTCGGTGGCTGTTATTAATAACGGAAGGGCTTCTAAAGACCTTACGGCAGCAGACCAGGGCTATGTTAATGCAGTAAAAAGCCAGATGCAAGCCCAAGGATTTACACTCGTTAGCAAAACCGCCCGCCCCGATTTAGGTATTAACGTGAGCAGAATCTACAATACTTCTACAGGCGTGGTTAGCTACCAGAATTATTATGGAACGTATGGCGGCTTCTACGATCCATATTATTGGGGATACGGCGGATATGGATATTACAGCCCGTATAGTTATGCTACCTACGCTATTACAGAAGGAGCACTATCGATAGATATTCTTGATTTGAAAGATGCTCCTTCAGCAAATCGCATCAACCTGGTTTGGACAGGGCTTATCCGCGGTTCAGGTATTTTTAATTCTGCAAATGCTAACAGTCAGGTTAAAATGTTATTTGACCAATCACCTTATTTAAAAAATCAGTAAAAAAATTATGAAAAAGAATATTGTAATATTAATGATGATGGTTGTAGTGTGCGCTTTTGGTTTTTCTGCGTCTGCACAACAAAAGTTGAAGATGGAATTAAGCTACAACATCAGCGCTCCTCTTGGTAGTCTTAAAAACGACTTTATTAATAAAACTTCCTTCCGGGGAGGTTCCGGAGAACTTAGTTACGATTTAAGTCCAAAGTTTTCATTAGGCTTACATTCCGGTTTTCAAAGCTACTATCAAAAGTATGACAGGCAGGTGTACAAGTTGCAGGGAAACCAAATGGTATCCGCGGTGGTTACCAATACTATGGATATTGTTCCTGTAATGTTGCGCGGTACGTTTTTCCCGATGGGTGTCTCTGCTACAGCACGGTTGCAGCCATATTTATCGGCAGCCGCTGGTATTAATATGGTAAGTTATGGTCAATACCTGGGTGAGTTTGGCGGCACTCAGGCTTCTGCGCCATTTGCTGCACAAGCGGGTGCTGGTGTTAAAATACCTTTCGGAAAGGAGTACAACCAAACCGCTTTTAAAATTGGAGCAACTTACAATTATGCTGGTTATAAACGCAACGAACTTACTAACCTAAACACTGTTGGTTTCAATGCCGGAGTTGTTTTTGGTTTGAAATAAGCACTTGTTGAAATTTACCTCAACAAAGAAGCTGTCATTTAGAAATGGCAGCTTTTTTTGTTGCAGAGAGTGGATGTTTTGCAACAAACTTTTGTACCGAAATTGAAACAGTAAAGAATAACAATTAAACCTTAGTTTAATTGCGGGTCTATCGGATAGTTGACCATTTGTACATATTCACCACCCAGTTGTTTCAAAGCTTCCTTCCAGGTATTATCGACATTATTTGGGAAGATTAGTTTGCGCGTACCGTCCGTAGTGATCCAGCTTTTTGATTTCATTTCTTCTTCAAGCTGGCCTTCGCCCCAGCCGCTATAGCCAATAAGAACCGAATGTCACGCTCACTTAGTTTATTTGCTTTTAGCAAATCTATAATCTTTTCAAAGTCTCCTCCCCAAACGATCCCATCGATCACTTCAACTCCGCCCGTGATTAGATCAGGGCGTTGATGCAGGTAGTGAATGGTGTCGACCTGCACCGGACCACCATAGTAAACAGGGAATTCACACGTTTCAATCCCGGCAATTAATTCCCCCAACAACTGCTCATATCTCCTGTTTAAGACAAAACCAAAACTTCCTTCGTCTTTATGCTCACAGATAAAAACAACCGAACGCATAAAGTTTGGATCACGTAAAAAAGGATCAGCTATTAAGAGTTTGCCCGATAGCATATCAACCATATGGAAAAGTTAGTACATATTAAGAATTGGTGAAGCTATTTTTATAAAAAAAAATAACGTGTCAACGCCGCGTTAAAAACTCTAAAAGATACCAGCCTCTTTATTAAAAGGATGCATTCAGTTTATATTTGTATCGATGAAGAGAATTTTCCCTGTAATTATTGTGCTCATTACGTTATCGCTGCTTGGCATTATTGTGCTGCAGGTTAGTTGGTTCAGAGACATGACAGTGCTACGGCAGGGACAATTAAGGCAAAGGGCGGAAGAAGCGACTACCGAAGTGGCAATAGAATTGGGAAAACATGCTTCATCTGCTCCATTTTTTAAAATACCACGCAAACAAAAAATAAGTTTATTGCCAGATGACTATGCAATAGGCTATGGC
>JALYZZ010000232.1 GCA_030948675.1 Bacteroidota bacterium
GTCCAAAACAAGATTTTCCTCATGTAGAAGTATTTAAGAAAGGGCAAAATTAGTCATTAATCAATTGAGCATTGATATGATTTTGTTTTTAGTAATTTGGTATTTTTAAAATAGAAGTTTAGGTTTGTCTAAATTTTATTTTGGTCGATGAATTTTTCTATTAGTGAAGAAAATTATATAAAGTCAATCTATCACCTGCAACAGCAGGGGGGTGTAGTTGGTACAAATGAATTGGCTGCGCAATTGCAAACAAAGCCGGCATCAGTCACTGATATGCTTAAAAAGCTAAACACAAAAAAACTATTAAACTACGAACGTTACCAGGGTTTTACCCTTAGCGATGATGGTACCCGGGTAGCACTGTGCATAGTAAGAAAGCATCGTTTATGGGAATATTTTCTGGTTCATAAACTTGCCTTTGGTTGGGATGAGGTACATAGTATAGCTGAAGAACTTGAACACATCAGCAGCGCGGAATTAATAGATAAATTAGATAGTTACCTCAGCCATCCAAAGTTCGACCCCCACGGCGATCCTATACCTGATGTGAATGGCAAAATGGAAAAGCGAAAACAGGTAAACCTAATAGACCTGCAGCTACATTGCGAGGCTGAAGTGAGCGCAGTAGGAAGTCAATCAACTGAATTACTGGAGTTATTGCGGCATAAAAACATAGGTATAGGAACGGTGCTAAAAGTGGTCAAAAAATTTTCGTTCGACAACTCTCTTGAAATACATGTCGGTACACTCCCTCCATGTTCCATTAGCCAGCAGCTGGCACAAACTTTATTTCTAAAACCATTGTATGGTTCAACAACAGTCGGAAGCATCTCTGGGTGATGTACACGAGAGCATAGATCTAACAAAGCCACAAAAAGGCTGGAAAAGACTTTTAGCATATTTAGGGCCTGCATACCTGGTTAGTGTGGGTTATATGGACCCTGGCAACTGGGCCACCGATCTTGCAGGAGGTGCGCGGTTTGGCTATGCTCTGATTTGGGTGCTCTTAATGAGTAACCTGATGGCTTTGTTACTGCAAGGTTTAAGCGCACGGCTGGGTATTGTACGTAGAATGGATTTAGCCCAGGCAAATAGAGAAATTTATCCTCCTTTTATAAATTTTGCATTGTATGTACTTGCAGAACTTGCCATTGCTGCATGTGACCTTGCGGAAGTACTGGGAATGGCGATTGGCATTCAGTTACTCACCGGACTTCCACTTATTTGGGGCGTATCCCTAACGGTATTAGATACTTTCCTGTTGTTTTACCTGCAGCGGTTGGGAATGCGCAAAATGGAAGGATTTATCATTTCGCTGGTGGCTATTATAGGTTTCTCATTTTTAATAGAAATGATTTTTGCAAAGCCGCACTTAGGTGAAGTATTAAAAGGCTTTGTTCCGACTATACCCGGTAGTAATGCATTGTATATTGCTATCGGTATTATCGGTGCTACTGTAATGCCCCACAATTTGTACTTACACTCAGCACTGGTACAAACAAGAAAAATCGGTAATTCTAAAGCCGCGATAAGACAAGCTTTAAGGTTCAACCGTATCGACAGCACAATAGCGCTAAACGCAGCTTTTTTTGTAAATGCGGCCATACTTATTCTGGCTGCCTCGGTCTTTTTTACCTCCGGTAATAACGACATTGTAGAGTTAAAGGATGCTCATCGAATGCTCGCTCCTTTGCTTGGAAATAATATAGCGCCTGCGTTGTTTGCGATAGCCCTGATTGCTGCAGGGCAAAGTTCTACCATTACCGGTACCCTGGCGGGACAAATAGTGATGGAAGGATATCTTAACCTTCGCATCAATCCAATAATTAGAAGACTTATCACCCGCATGCTGGCAATCATTCCGGCATTTTTTTGTATTCTTTACTTTGGTGAGGCACGTATCGACCGGCTGCTCATACTAAGTCAGGTAGTTTTAAGCATGCAGCTGGGTTTTGCTGTGATCCCTTTGATACATTTTGTAAGCGACAAAGAAACAATGGGTGATTTTGTTATTAAATGGCCCATAAAAGTGTTGGCCTGGTTAATTGCCATAGTGCTGGTTTACCTGAACGTAAGAATGGTAGCGAACGAAATTCAGCATGCGTTTTCCACTCATCTTAATATATTCTGGCTCGTTACAATAGTCGTCTCAGTAATATTCTTTGTAATACTGTTTTTATTAATGACGGTGTTGCCTGTTGTTAAAAAAAGCAAGAAGACAGAAACAGCAAGAATGCACATGAATGCAGCTGTTTTACAAAAATTTACTATTCCTACATTAAATTGTATAGCTGTAGCATTAGACTTTAGTAAAAACGATGAGAATCTCATCGCCAATGCCTTGTCGCAAGGTAATGAAACTACAAGTTTCTTACTGCTTCATATTGTTGAGAGTCCTTCTGCCAGGGCATTTGGTGCTAATTCCGATGACTTTGAAACAAGAAAAGACCGCCAGCATTTGCAGTCATATGTAGAGCAATTGCAGAAAAAGGGTTTTAATGTTGAAGGAAAACTCGGCTATAAACAGCGAACAAAAGAAATTGTACGGATTGTAAATGAGGCAAACGCAGATATGCTGGTAATGGGTGCACATTTTCATACAGGCATGATGGATTATTTATACGGCGAAACGGTTGACAAAGTGCGGCACCAGTTAAGAATACCGGTCTTGATTGTAAGTTGAGAGACAGCTGCTAGCTATCAGCCTCCAAGCTGAATGGTTCCCAATTTTTGCCGTTATTTTACAGGTTGTTTTTAGGCAAGTCTTTTCTCAGCTACTAACGAAATTTCGACCAAATCATTGCTGAGTTAAAATATGAAAAAGCTTGCAGCTAGCAGCCAACAGCTAGCAGCTTTCCTTTTTTCGCTAACTTAGTTGTATGACTTCAAATAAAAAAGTACTCATTATCACCGGCGACGCTGGTGAAAGTTTTGAAATTCTCTACGCTACTCATCGTTTCATAGAAGCGGGTTATGAACCTGTAATAGCTGCGCCGACGGTAAAACCGCTTAATCTGGTTATG
>JALYZZ010000264.1 GCA_030948675.1 Bacteroidota bacterium
ACAATTTGCGCACACCTCCTTATTATACTTAAACCGCCCCGTGTGGGCCAATTATTCAGGTTCTTTTGGGTTGCCCGTAATTGGGTTAATCGTTCCATCTTCTTCGAGTGGTTCTTTAGAGTCAAAAAAGCCTTTTAGCTCTGTCTTCTGAGGATCAGTTTTATTTGTTTCAATCCTTTCTGCGTCTCGTTGTTGTTTGTCTTCTGACGGTTCCTGATTTGTTTCTTTGGGATTTGTTGATGCATCCATAGCTATGATTTTTATTGTTTTTATTATTCACAACAAGCTCATGTAATAAAGGTTCGAATAACAATTTACCACTGTAACTCCTTATCAATCTGCTAACTTTTTAGCAACGTCTTTTGCATCTGTTAGATAGCAAGGTTCTACAAATGCTGCCGTTTGCTGTAAGATCAACAGCAAGATTTACAACGGCGATCCCTGATCGCAGTTTTGCCAACTTGCATTAATCTTGCGCCACCTATTTCCCCTTCTTAGAAAGCAAACATTTTAAAAAAGAAATTTCCAGATAAGCGATGCTACTCCATAGATGCAGGTCGCTATAAAAATTCCTTTCGCAGTTTGATCGAGCCGTTTGTTGATGTAGAAAGTGAAGATGGCTGCGTTAGCAACAAGGGATACACTGACAAGCGCTGTAAGCAAAGTTCTTTGTACAAGAATGATATGAATAAACTCACCAAACGTAATAACGCTTCTAAATTGAATGAGGTAGTATAACAGCATGGCAGCTATAGGCGCAAGAAACCCTAGAAATAAGCCTAACCTCAGGTCATCTTTTACCATTATGTAAGATTAAAAGTTTTTTCAAGCTTCTCTTTTAGCTTGTAATTAGTGAGGTCAAATTGCACGGGGACCACGCTTGCATAGTTATGGTTAAGCGCCCATACGTCTGTATCCCGGCCTTTGTCGAAATTAACAAACTCGCCTGTGAGCCAATAATATTTTTTGCCGGTTGGGTCAGTGCGTTCTGCAAAGTCTTCTTCGTATTTAGCATACGCCTGTCGGCAGATTTTAAGACCCTTTAACTGGGCTACGCTAATTGCAGGAAAATTGACATTTAAGCAAAGATGCTTGTCTATTAATTTTGAATTAAGTATTTGTTCAACGATAAGTCTCGCATATTTTTTAGCGCCAGTAAAATCCGCCTCCAGGCTATAATCCAATAGCGAGAAGCCGACGCTGGGAATACTTTCAATAGCAGCTTCCAAAGCGGCAGACATTGTACCTGAGTAGATGACATTTATAGAATGATTAGCTCCATGGTTTACTCCGCTGAGGCAGATATCTGGCTTGCGATGCAGTATTTTGTCTACTGCCAGTTTTACGCAATCTACGGGGGTGCCGTTGCATGAGTACGCTTCTATTGATTCTCCAAACTGGTTTACGCGTACCATTCGCAAGGGAGTGCCAATAGTAATGGCATGCCCCATGCCACTTTGCGCTTTGTCGGGTGCTATGACTACTATTTTACCAAGATCCTTCACTGCATCTACCAGGGCAGCAATACCAGGGGCGGTAACACCGTCATCGTTTGTGATTAGTATAATCGCTTCTTCTTTCGCTGATCTTTTTGGAGCCAGGCTCGATTTGCCAACTTCTTTAGGCTCTTTGGCTGCCTTTACTTTGGTATTTTGCTGGGGTTGTTCGGGGCCGTGTCCGGGTTTCAATTGAGTGGAAGTATTCGCTTGTACATCTTCGTTTTCTACTGCGTCTTTCTTAGCTTTTGCCATAAATTCTTTTCTTAACCGTGCAAAAGTGTACATTAAAATAATGGTGCCAAAAAAATGTTTTTTGTTTAAACTAATATTATTAGTATTTTGCAGCTAAACTAATTAGTCTTCATCATGTCACAGGCCGGTAAAAACTTAAAGTACTTGCGTAAATTGCGCGGTTGGACGCAGGAAGAATTTGCAAACAAGTTGAAAATCAAACGTTCGCTTCTGGGCGCTTATGAAGAGGAGCGGGCGGAGCCAAAGCTGGAAGTACTGGAAATTGTAAGTGGCATATTTAAAATAACACTTGACGAGCTACTGTTGAAAGATGTAAGTAATGCTAAAGGTAGCACTTATCTGGAAAGGCGTCGACAGTTGAAGATGTCTGCCAATAGTGCCGAGATACAATTTGTACCAATTAAAGCCGCTGCAGGTTATCTTGCCGGTTATGCTGACCCCGACTTTATTGATGAATTAAATACGTTCACATTGCCCATGCTTGCCGGCGGCAGTTATCGTGCCTTTGAAATTATTGGAGATAGTATGTTGCCTACACAAAGTGGTTCTGTAATTGTAGGCGAGAAAGTAGAAAACATAGAGGAAGCTAAAACAAGCAACACATATATTGTAGTTTCGAGAAATGAGGGCATTGTGTATAAAAGAGTACTTAAAAATAACCGCAGTAAAACAAAGGTCACTTTGGTAAGCGATAACCCTTTGTATGAACCTTACCAGGTAAATGCCGAAGAAATCGTAGAACTGTGGCAGGCACAAATGATTATTTCAAAAGCAAACATACAGCAGCGCTGGGACGTAAATCAACTGGCATCTGTTGTAAATAATTTGCAGGAGCAGGTGAGTACTTTAAAAAAGAAATTGAATTAAAAGGGAACTAAGGGGTTGCCTGTTTAGCTATGTTTTCCTAAGTGCTTTTTACTCTATTTCAATTCCATATTTCGATAGTAATCCTGTCACATCCGGGTAAGAAAATTTCGCTTTCCTAATCTTGTTAAGCTCCGGGTCGAGTGAGTAATTTCTTGCAGTACGAAAATCAGCTTTTTCCAAAATTGTTTGGTTAAAGATTGCCTGATACAACTCGCAGTTTTTAAAAACAGCACCTGCTAAATCCGCTTCTGTAAAGTCTACTTCTTTTAACGAACAATTTTCAAAAAGAGCCTTTTTCATTTTCTTTTTGTAAAAAGAAGAGTAGTCGATCTGACAGTTTTCGAATGTGGCAGAAAATAGAAAGTCGTTGCATACACT
>JALYZZ010000273.1 GCA_030948675.1 Bacteroidota bacterium
ATTCACCAATGGAAGCAAGTCCTAATACAACATCCGTTAAATTTCCTTGTTTATCAGGTATCCAAAGACCTACCAATCTTCCACCATAGTTAGTAATAGCGGCAGTGTAATTATTCCTGTTTCTTAATACATATAGATTGGTGGTTTTACCATCTATGGTTGATTGAAAGGCCTTTTTGTCCAATAAAATGTCAGGAGAGATTTGAGAATTGTATTTTTTGATCAGCTCTGTTTCATCTTTTTTGTAAGGAGTGCCGTCTTTACGGAAAACGTCGTGAAACCATTCTTTCGGTTCTTCACCCGTTGGAATAGGATCGTCCCATGCGTACATTGTATTTGTTTTACCCGCAACAAGTCCCCAGTTAATGGCTCCTACATTGTATTTCTTCAAAAGTGGAAAAGTATTTTTAAAAGTGCTTTTCCGGCTCCTTGCCATATACTCCGTACAAATTAGTGGTTTACCTGTTATTTTTAATAGATCCAGAACCCGGTTGTGTAATGGTACTTCCTCATAATTATGATAAGTGATTACATCAGAGTTGGCTGCCTGAAAATTGTTCATCTCGTAAAAGTCCCACGCCCACAATCCCGCACTAACAGGTTGTTCCGGGTTAATATCTCTTGCCCATGAAAAAACTTTTCGTAGCAGGGGCATAGAGGAGTCTCTTTTGTTGTTATTGCCAGGCTCATTGTATAAGTCCCACAACAGAATTCGTTTATCAGTACGAAAACCATTTAAAATGCTTTTAATGTACTTCTCAAGTCTGGGGTAAACGGTTGTGTCTTTGGAATAAGGATCACCAGGATCTTGCATCCAGCCCGAGTTGTGTATGCCTGGTTTCACCGAAGGTTGTACCCCTGGTTTTGGCTCCTTATTCCAGCAGTCGTCAAAAAAAACGAAGATGGTCTTGATGTTGTGCTTTGTTGAAATATCCAGATACTTATTTATCCTGTTTTTAAATCCCAAGGAGTCTTGCTGCCAAACAAGGCTATGAAGAAACACTCTCATTGTATTAAATCCTATCGCTTGTGCATATCCTAATTCCCTGTCTATTGTTTCAGGATCAAAAGAGGCTTCCTGCCACATCTCTAGTTGGTTAATCGCATTACTGGGTATAAAATTGGCCCCTGTCATCCAGGTGTGTTCATTGTACCAAACATTTGCTTTTTCCGCAGACCATACCTTAGATATTGCTTGTACTGGTGAAGTCGGGCGTATGGTGCTTTTAACCTGGGAATTGGCGGGAGTTATAAGAAGGAAAAATAAATAAGCTATAAGGCTAAGTTTCACTTTCATATTGATTGTTGGTCTTTGAGTTCTGAGAGTTTTAAATGATAACATTGCACTGGTAATAATTTATAAAACAACTCTTTTACCAGTAGCGGCGGAACGTTTAGCTGCATCCAGTATTTCCATCACAATCAAATTGTACCGGAATGAGGACTGATCATCCATCCCGGTTATTGCGTGACGAAGTACTGCTGTCAGATAGTTACTTGAATTATTAATAGGAGCAAGCAAAGGCTCAGCCACCTTAGTTCCTTTTCTATTCTCCCGCATTCTACTGGTTATATTTTGACCGTCTAATGCATGTAGGTATCCTTTCTCGCCAAAAATTTCTAAATCTTTTATAGAAAATGGCCAGTTCCAGGATGCTTCTATTTGTCCGGTTGCATGTGGGTATTCTATCAATATGGTAGCATCGTCTTCAACTTTAGGATAAACGTCCGGTTTATAATGCCTTGTAATAGCAGTTACTGCAATAGGCCTTGCACCTTTCATAAACCAAGTCATCAAATCGGCACCGTAGCAACCAAAATCATTCAAGGCACCTGCACCATTTAGTACAGGATCGGTAAGCCAGCTTAAGAATTCCGGACTGCAACCAATTTCTTTTGGACCCTGGTGACCATCATGTACCACCATTTTTTTTATCTGCCCTATACTATCTTTATTAACTGTATTATATAAGTCCTGGTAAGAGGGATACCAGGTAGTTTCAAAGTTCGTTAAAACCTTAATTTTGTATTTGTTAGCTAAAGACTCCATTTGCTTTGCCTGCGCTAAAGTTGCTGCTAAAGGCTTTTCTACCATTACAGAAATTCCTAAGGGTGCACAAATTTCCACCACTTCAAGATGATTTGCGACAGTATTATAACCTAACACTGCCTCAGGCTTTTTTGCTACCACAAGTTTCTTAAGATCAGTGAAGAATAAAGAATCAGGAATATGATAAAGCCTGCCAAACTTCAAATGCAACTGTTTGTTTGGTTCAGCAATCCCCACAATTTCTACCACGCCTTTATTATACTGATTTAAAATTCCATGTACATGGTCATGGTTTAAACCTGCTACTACTACCCGAATTGGCTGGGCAAAAATGTGTGTCTGAGTGCCGCCAAATAGCAAAATAAAAATGATCCATTTTTGAAAATTGGCTAAAAATTTACTATTTCTACTTGTCATAACTCCTGAGATTTAATTCAACTGAAAATAAGCTGTATAATTTAAGCAAACTATGGTAAGTACTACCCTACCATCCTGCCATTATACCAAATTGTTACCTTAATTATTGATACACCCTTACATAATCCACCTCCATTGCTGCACTTTTAAAAGATGGGTCAACAGCTCCTCCAAAATTACCACCGACAGCCAGGTTTAATATGATAAAGAAATTTTTATTAAAAGGCAAGCTACTGCCGTTATTAAAAGTATAAAATAGAGCATCATCTACCATAAACTTGATAGAAGCAGAAGTCCATTCAGCTGCATAACGATGAAATTCAGAAGTTGTATTGCTAACTGTAGTTGTATTTCCATCTCCATTTGCACCTGAATGACCGGGGTAATGAAGCGTGCTATATATTTTTTCAGGTTGACTTCCTCTTTGTTCCATAATGTCTATTTCTCCGCAGGAAGGCCACGGTGAAGTCGTAAAATTGCTGCCTAACATCCAGATAGCAGGCCACGCACCTGCGCCGGCTGGTAATTTTGCCCTTACTTCAATTTTTCCATAAGTGAACGAGAATTTGTTGTTTGAAAGTAGCCTGGCAGATGTATAGGAACTTCCGTTGAAATTTTCTTTTACAGCAGTGATCTTTAAGGTGCCATTTGAAACTAATGCGTTATTTGTTCTGGCGGTGTAATATTCCAATTCATTATTGCCCCAGCCATTGCCACCGGTGCCAATATCGTAACCCCATTTTGCAGCATCCGGACTACCAGCATTGCTAAATTCATCGGACCAAACCAATGATAATGGCAATGCTACGGCTACCTGAATTGTCTTTGATACGGTAAGACCTGCAGCGCTTTTAGCAACAACATTTACGTTGTAGGTACCGGAGACCGGATACTTATATACAACAGTACCTGAAGGTACAGTTTGAACAACACCATTACCAAAGTCGTAATCAAAAGAAACGGCATCTGTAGCCGTACTTTTAAAGGTTACATTGCCGCTGGAATCTGTACTAACAGTCGCGATTATACTAAGATTAAAGGGAGCTGGATTACTGCTGTCAGAAGAGGAATTTTTGCTGCAGTAAGAAAAGCCAGCTATTAGCAGTATTAGAATAGAAAATTTTGAAAGTTTCATATGATTATTATTGTTTCAATACATGGTCTGTTATCGTTAGCCGTTTGCCTAATGTTGTTATTTGAACTATTATTTTATTAGGAAGCTACTAAAAACTAAACAATATTAACAGGGAAATAGTCTTCAACTAATGCGAGGTAGTATTATGGTAAATGAAGTGCCTTCGTTAAGATTAGAGTTTGCATAGATAATTCCATTATGGCTCACTACTATTTTTTTACACATGGCTAGACCAATCCCTGTTCCTGCATAAGAAGTCTGGACGTGTAACCTCTGAAACATTAAAAATATTTTATGAGCATATTCCTGCCTAAAGCCAATGCCATTGTCTTTAAATTCTATCAGATAATACTCTTTATCTTCATTAAGTTCGCTATGTTGTTGAACGTCTTCCCTTGTCAGAAGTTTTGATGTGATGATAATGGTAGGTTGCCTCTCAACACTACTAAACTTTAATGCGTTTGATATAAGATTTGTGAAAAGCTGAGTCATCTGCAGGGGTATCGCTTCTATGACCGGCAAAACACCGCCTGTAATTTTTACATCTTTTTGTTCAATTAATAATTCATAATCCTCTAAAACAAAATGTAGAATTTTATTTAAATCAACGTCTTCCCGCTTTTCACTTTCAGTTAATAATAGTGAAAATTTTAAGACATCGTCAATCAGGTTTTTCATTCTAAGTGCCGACCGTTGCAGTTTCGAAATATATTTTTTTGCCTCCTCAGTTCCATCTCCTATGCTCCTCTCTAATAATTGTGTAAAAGTTTGAATTTTTCGCACGGGCTCCTGTAAATCATGAGAGGCGATATAAGCAAATTGATTTAATTCTAAGTTTGATTGTTGTAACTGCAGATTAGCTTCAGCTAGTTCTTTTGTTCGGGATTGAACCTTTTTTTCCAAAGCCTCTGCCGATTGTTTTTGCTCCGTAATATCAATAGATGAGCTAATGTAACCTGCGAAAGAACCATCAGGTCTAAATCGCACCGGTCCTTTTGCAAGCAGCCACCTGTATTCTCCTTCTTTATTTAATATTCTGAATTCTCCTGTAAAAGGTTCTCTTTTCTCAAATGCGTTTAAATAAACATTGACATAACTTTCTTTGTCATCCGGATGGACAAGATCAACCCACCCAAAATTCGTTAAGTCTGTTATTGGACGGCCGGTAAAATTAACCCATGCCTTATTAAAGTAGATGGAATTACTTGTTTCATCGCCTACTGCAATTAAAATGTCTGTGGCTTCAGCCATAGTCCTAAATCTTTCTTCACTTTCCTCCAACTGCAATTTTGCAACGTTTAGATCTGTTACATCTGCTGCTGTATTCATTACTCCGTACACTTTGCCTTCTTCATCAAACAAAGGTGTAAAGCTGTAATTAAAATACCATGATTTTAGAACACCTTTAGCTTCTATATCTACCCTTTGGTTGGCAGCATGAAAAGCGAGGCCGGTCGTATAAACATGATCAAGTTGTTTGAATATTTCCTGGTTCTCCAGCTCAGGCAGTATCTCTGAATAGAGCTTTCCAATTACCTTATCTCCTTTACCCCATACATCTAATATTGACTGATTAGCAAGTTCTATCCGCATTTCTTTCCCAACATATACACCAATGGGGAAGGGAGCGCTCTCTACCAGGCTTCTTACCCTTTGTTCACTTGCCCGGAGAGATTTCTCAGCTTTTCTTCGTTCTGTAATGTCTGTATGAACACCTACCCACTCCCTGATCGATCCATCGTTATTGAATAGCGGAATGGCTCTTACTGAAAACAATCTCCATTCATTATTTACAGTTTTCAGCCAATGTTCAAAAATAAATTTCTTTCGTTCGCTAACAGCTTCATTCCATGCTATAATAGTGGCTTCGCCATCGTCCTGGTGTATAGCTTTTGCCCATCCATATCCCTGGTACTCATTATAACTTTGACCGGTTAAAGCAGACCAGCCCCGCTGTTCGCCTTCCATTTTCCCTTGCGGGTTGTTGGTCCATAATATTCCCTCAGTTGCATCAATTGCTGCCTGAAACTGTTCTCTGCTTTCTTTAAGGGCCTGCTCTGTTACTTTTTTGTCCTGTATATCGGTATTAGAACCATACCAGGATGTAATGTCACCTTTCTCGTCACGTATAGGCAAAG
>JALYZZ010000289.1 GCA_030948675.1 Bacteroidota bacterium
GTCAAAAGCGGTACCATGATCTGGGCTTGTGCGTACGATAGGTAAGCCGGCAGTATAATTAACACCTTCTCCTATTGCCAGCGATTTAAATGGAATTAATCCCTGGTCGTGATACATCGCAAGAACGGCATCGAATTTTTCGTGTTGGCCGCGGGCAAAAAACGCGTCGGCACTAAACGGACCGAAAACCAACATATTATTTGCTTTCGCTTCTTTAATAGCAGGTTTTATGATGGTTTGTTCTTCTTTGCCAATCAGGCCTTCATCACCCGCATGTGGGTTTAGACCCAGCACTGCAATCTTTGGTTTATCGATGCCGAAATCTTTTATCAGGCTATTATTCATAATGCGCAGCTTGCTACCAATAGCTGGTGCAGTAATGTGACTGGCAAGTTCAGTTACCGGTATGTGCTCTGTAAGCAATCCAACCCGAATGTTGCTGGCAACCATAAACATGACCACGTCATCTGCCTTAAATGCATCTTTAAAATAAGGGGTATGTCCGCTGTAGTTAAATTCGTCGGACTGAATATTTTTTTTATGAATGGGGGCAGTTACCAAGCCCTGGACGTGTTTATTTTGAAGTGCTTCAACAGCAGCTTTCAAAGATTTAAAAGCATATTTTCCGCCGGTTTCATTCAATTGTCCCGGTGTTATAGCCACGTCTTCTTCCCAGCAGCTTAAAACATTTACCTGCTTGGTATTTGGCCTGGCTGCATCTTTAATAATTGTAAAAGGAAAGTTGACGTCGGGCAAGGACTTGCGGTAAAAATTGATGCTTTTGTTATTTGCAAAAATAACTGGTGTGCAAAAATCAAGTATGCGGCTATCACTTAGGGCTTTAATGATTATTTCAATTCCAACTCCGTTCAGATCGCCGCAGCTAAATCCAATTACCGGTTTTTGCAATTCGGTACTCATGCGCTTAATTGTTTTAAGATGCAAAAATAGCGAAACAATTCTGTTGAGATGAAACGGCAGTAACGCAGCAACGAATCGAAAGCGGGAAAGCATAAGCGTTTAGAGCGATCCACTCACGCAATCTTTAAACAATTAAGATTTACTTTTGCACTGAATGGAATACAGGTTAAAAAAATCTCTGGGGCAGCACTTTTTGAAAGATGAACATGTTTGCAGAAATATAGTGGATGAGTTACAAAAGCACCCCTTCAACCGTTTGCTTGAAGTAGGTCCGGGGGGTGGAGCGCTTACCAAATATCTTTTAAAAATACCTGCAACAGACTTTAAAGCTGTAGAACTGGATGAAGAAAAAGTACTCTTTTTAGAAAAGGCTTATCCTGCAATAAGAGGAAGAATTATTAATGAAAACTTTCTTGATATTGAACCTCCTTTCACCGAATCATTTACTATTGTAGGTAATTTTCCTTACAACATTTCCACCCAGATCTTGTTTAAAGTGCTCGATTGGAAACAACAGGTGCCGGTAGTGGTTGGAATGTTTCAAAAAGAAGTTGCCGAACGGGCAGCTTCAAAAGAAGGCAGTAAAGTTTATGGAGTGTTAAGTGTGCTAGTGCAGGCTTATTACCATGTCGAATATTTGTTTGACGTCGATCCAACTTGTTTTATGCCGCCACCAAAAGTGATGAGCGGGGTAATCAGGTTAACAAGACGCGAAGAGGTGCCTGAAATGAAAAGTGAAAGAGCCTTCATTAATCTTGTAAAAACTGCTTTTAATCAAAGAAGAAAAACTTTGAGAAACGCGGTAAAGTCTTTGTTTACCTCTGAAGAATTAAAAGATAAACTATTTGACAAAAGAGCCGAAGTTTTAAGCGTTGAAGATTTTGCTGCGCTTACTTATCGTATGAACCAATAATCATTGTAATTTGAACCCTATCGTTATCATAACCGCTCCTTCGCATCCTTATCTGGAAGAAACATTGAGAAGAAACCAGTACGAGGTTGTAAATGTTCCGGCCATTACTTATGACGCTTTGAAAGACACCATTACTGAAGTGTCGGGCCTGATTGTGACAACCAGATTAAAAATAGACAAAGCAATGCTTGATGCGGCACCAAACTTAAAATGGATAGGCCGGTTAGGCAGTGGTATGGAACTGATAGATGTTGACTATGCGGAAAGCAAAGGAATAAAATGTGTAAGCAGCCCCGAAGGCAACAGGAATGCTGTGGCTGAACATGCTCTTGGCTTATTGTTGAATTTAATGAATAACATTACTAAAAGCTTTGATGAACTAAAACGAAACCTTTATTTAAGAAATGAGAACCGTGCAAACGAGCTATCAGGGAAGACGGTGGGAATTATTGGTTTTGGAAATAACGGAAGTGCATTTGCCAAACTTCTGCAGTCGTTTAATGTAACTGTGTTAGCGTATGACAAATACAAGCACAGCTTCGCCAAAGGTTATATTAAGGAAGCGAGCCAGGAGCAGGTTTGCCGTTATAGTGATGTTATTAGCTTGCATGTGCCGCTTACCGATGAAACATTTCATCTCGCTAATACTGATTTTTTTCAGTCGCTTAAAAACAAACCGTATTTTTTAAATTGTTGCCGCGGAGAAGTTACAGACACAGCAGCCGTACTAAACGCCCTCGATGCCGGATGGATTAGTGGTGCAGGATTAGATGTGTTGGAAAATGAAAAATTGAATACTTACACACCTGAACAACAACAACAGTTACAAGATCTTTTAAACAGGCCAAACGTTATTGTTACCCCGCACATTGCCGGTTACTCCCACGAGTCGTACTACCTAATGTCGAAAGTCGTGTTAGATAAATTGGGCATTAAGTAACCAGGAGTTGGTTTGGAAGCACTTTACGTCGACATGCGAGAAGTTTGAATTTTATTTATATTTAACGAATTTCTTATTTTTGCAATGCAACGCTGCAATTCTTTGTGGCGTTGTATTTTTTTATGTCTGTAAACCGAAAAGAAAATGAGTGAGACAAATTACGTAACAAAAGAGACGTTTGAACTGATGAAGCAGGAGTTGCACCAGTTGAAAGCGATAGAACGACCTGCAGCGTCAAGGGCGATAGCAGAAGCGCGTGAAAAAGGTGATTTAAAAGAAAATGCAGAGTACGATGCGGCAAAAGAAGCCCAGGGAATGCTGGAGGCAAAAATAAAACAACTGGAAGGTATTATCGCTACGGCTAAAATAGTCGATACAAACACTATCGATACAAGCAAGGTAACCATTTTAACAAGGGTAACTATTACCAATATGGCAACTAAGAAAACGGTTACATATCAGATTGTAGGTGAAAAAGAGGCTGATCTAAAAGCAAATAAAATCTCAGCATCTTCACCGATAGGCCGGGGATTAATTGGAAAAGTGAAGGGTGAAATTGCAGAAGTGCGGGCGCCAAATGGTGTAATGAAGTTTAAAGTAGAAGACATTACTGTATAAATACTACAAGCTTTAGGAAAGCCGGACTCGTGCCGGCTTTTTCAATTATTTACAACTTTTAAACAAGATCAAACACGCTCGCTATGACCATTTTTTCAAAGATTATTGCCGGAGAAATTCCTTCTTACAAAGTGGCAGAAAGTGATAAATTTTTTGCCTTCCTTGATATTTTCCCTGTTCAAAAGGGTCACACATTGGTGGTTCCAAAAGTAGAAGTTGATAAAATATTTGATGTTCCGGATGAGTATTTAGCGGAATTATTGGTTTTTGCAAAACCAATTGC
>JALYZZ010000290.1 GCA_030948675.1 Bacteroidota bacterium
AACATATACTCAGAGCAAGGATTAGAAGCCCTGATCTCGCCACCTTTTGGACAAGTATGCCATTCATTAATGGTTGTATTGTATTGGGCTCCGGGGTCTGCACATCTCCAGGCAGCATAAGAAATCTTATTCCACAATTCTTTTGCAGGAATAGTTTTCATTGTACGTCCGTCTGTTCTTGCTTTTAAATGCCAGTCTTCACCCTTCTCCAGTTTTTCGAAAAACTCGTTGGGGATACGAACAGAGTTATTAGAGTTTTGACCAGATACCGTGCGGTAAGCCTCGCCCTCGTAGTCACTCGCATAACCAGCAGCAATCAATGCACCGACTTTCTTTTCTTCTTCTACTTTCCAATCTATAAAATCTACGATTTCAGGATGATCTAAATCCAAGCAAACCATTTTAGCAGCACGTCTTGTAGTACCTCCGCTTTTAATAGCACCCGCGGAACGATCGCCTATCTTTAAAAAACTCATTAGCCCGCTTGAAGTGCCACCACCACTTAGCCTTTCACCTTCACCACGAATACTTGAAAAATTTGTTCCTACACCTGAACCATATTTAAAAATTCTTGCTTCGCGTACCCACAAATCCATAATACCACCATCACTTACTAAATCATCTTCCACACTCAAAATAAAACATGCATGAGGCTGAGGTCTTTCATAAGCAGAGGTTGATTTTTTAAGCTGCCCGTCAGTCTGATCTACGTAATAGTGCCCTTGAGGCTTTCCTGTAATTCCGTAGCTTTCATGAAGACCTGTATTGAACCATTGCGGACTGTTAGGTACACACGCCTGGTTCAGGATGCCGTACACCAGCTCCTCATAAAAAATCTGTGCATCGTTCGGGCTGTTGAAGTAATTGTATCTTTCGCCCCATACGCGCCAGCAATTTGCCATGCGATGCGCTACCTGCTTAGCAGAGGTTTCCCTGCCTAATGATCCGTCCGGCTGAGGTACTCCTGCCTTACGAAAATACTTTTGTGCAATAATGTCTGTTGCAATCTGGCTCCATTGAATGGGCACTTCGCAGTTTTTCATTTCAAAGACAACCTCTCCTGAAGGGTTGCGGATAATGCTGGTTCGATAGTCGTAAGTAAACATATCGAATGGAGATACGCCCTCTTTAGTAAAGCGGCGCTGAAACTGTAATCCGGTGGTGGTTTGTGTAGCGGCCATTGGCAAAATTTTATATGAAGTGAAGAAAACTAAAACCGACCCCAAAAAGTGCAGGGGATAACGAAAATATTAGCCTTTTTCCAGAAAAAGGAGTCTATAATATCCCCTTATTGTTAATAACTATTCCTGATTAACCGCAAACGCAAACCTGTATTGAATTACATTGATTGTGTACAACCGGGTAAAAAAACATAACCGGTTAATCACACTTCTGCCGTTAAAACCGCCTTGTGCTTTTGGCTAAAGAAAACATTGTGGAACTAACAAAGTCAGGATGCAGAGTACTGAATTTACGCGGCTGAAAAGTTTTGCCTGGTAAGACCTATATATAGAAAGGTGATTTGGAACAGATTGTTTAGCACAAAAACCAGCCTATTACCTTAAAACTGCCGCAACTAATGGCACAACATTTTTATTCGTAGCATATAGTGTTTCATATAAGTTTTAGAATTATGAGCAGCTTATTATTGAAATCAAAAGTCGATAAATAAAAAATTTTCAGCATTTTTGCAAGAACACGATAAACCGTTGCATGAAGAATAAGCTTTACCAGCATTTTGTAAAAAATAAACAGCAGGGCAAAAAGTCTCTTGCAGTGTTAATTGATCCTGATAAAGTTGACAACAAGAAAATAGATCAGTTAGTAATGCTTGCAACAAAATCGAATGTTGACTATTTTTTTGTTGGTGGAAGTTTAATTATCTCAAATAACCTCGACGAATGCATCCAGCAGATAAAGTTTGGGTGCAATATTCCCGTCGTACTTTTTCCTGGCAGTCCGGCACAAGTGAGCAAATATGCCGACGCGCTGCTCTATCTTTCATTGGTGTCAGGACGCAATGCTGAACTATTAATTGGTCAGCACGTTGTAAGTGCTCCTTTCGTACGCAAAAGCGGGCTTGAAATAATGCCTACCGGTTATATGGTCATTGATGGCGGTGCGCCTACCACTGTATCCTATATTTCAAACGCTACCCCGATACCGTCTGATAAAAACGAAATTGCGCTTTGTACAGCAATGGCAAGTGAAATGTTAGGCATGAAGCTGATCTATATGGATGCTGGTTCGGGAGCAAAAAGGCCCATTACCGAAAGCATGATTGCAATGGTGGCTGCTAATATAGATGCACCTCTCATCGTCGGTGGTGGTATTTCCGATCCTGAAAAAGCTTATCTCAACTGCAAGGCAGGTGCAGATGTAATTGTAATAGGAAATGCAATTGAAAAAGATCCTGATTTAATTAAAGAGATGGCCACTGCAATACATAGTTTGGCCATTACTGTTTAAATACAGTTTCCTTAACGAGAAGCAGGAAGTGCAAGCCTCTTCAATACCAAGTATATATAATCATCTTGTCAGCTCGTCTGCTTTTACTCTCGATGGTGTATCTCTTCCATCTACAATACTTTTTGCACTAATTATAACTGACTTAATAATTGCTGTCATATTAGTAAGGTCGAGAGTGCCAACCTCGTCCGTTAATCTATGGTAGTTCGGTTCAGTATCCATTTTCGAAGTGGAGATGGTATGGGCGGGTACCCCTAAACGTGCCAGGGTTGCGTTGTCGGATCTGTAGAACAAATTCTGATCAATATAAGGATCCGGGTAAAAACTGAAGGTACTTCCCTGCAAATTCTTCTGCAATATTTTGCCCAGGTCTGTTTTTTCAAAGCCGGTTATATAAGCTGAATTTTTCCCCCATTTACTTTCTGTTCCTATCATTTCCATATTGAACATCGCTATCACTTGGTCAGGGTTCAACTGTTTCGAAAAATATTGAGAACCGTATCCACCAATTTCCTCTCCTGCGAAAGCTGCAAACAACAACGTTCGCTCGTTACTTTTTGCAGCTTTGTAGTATTTAGCCAATTCAATAATGGCGGTAATTCCCGAGGCATCGTCATTTGCCCCGTTATAAATAGAGTCGCTGCCATCGGCTTTTCCGATTCCCAAATGATCGTAATGCCCGGAGAAGACTACTATTTCGTCTGGTTTACCTTTTCCAGGAATTACACCCACCACGTTTGCAGCTTGTTGTTCGGTTAACTCCTGCTTAACCTGTATGTCAAACTTCTGTGCATCAAAATTGCCAAGAACAAAAACCACGCTTTTATCTGATTTAAAAAGCTGTTGACGCGATCGATTTAAACGGATAAAATTTTGCGCAAAAGATGGATCAACAAAAACGATCGCATTCTCTTTGAGCGTCAGGTATTTACCAACTTCTTGTCTAAACTGCGCTCCTTCTTTAATGAATGCTTTTAAGAACCCGGATTGTTCTGTAATTGTTAGTTCTGCAGAGGATGAAACAGCAATTATGTTTTTAGCATCAACCACGCTGCCATCGATAGAGGCAGAAACACCTGAGATCTTCGATGATACCATTGTAAAGGTCTGTTTATAGCCAGTAATACCTTTAAATGGCGTGAGGCCAATTTTCTTAAACTCATTACTAATAAAGTAAGCCGCTTTATCTGCCCCTTTGGTAAATGTTTTTCTGCCCTGCATGCTATCTGCTGACAAAACACTCTCTATTCTTTGTACCTCAGCAGTATTTATCACTTTGTTTAAAGACTGACCATTTGAGTACAAGGCCGCAGTAAGCAACAATATCAGCAGATAAGATTTCTTCATCAGGCAAAAGTATCTTACAAGCTCATCATTTCTTTGAACTTAACAGTTTGTCTACGGCTCACTTCTATTTTTTCGCCACCTTTCAAGTCAAGCAATAAGCCTCCATTAAAATACGGTTCAATTTTCTCGATCCATCTCATGTTAATGATATGTTTGCGGTTTGCCCTGAAAAAAACTTTATCATCGAGGCGGTCTTCCAGCGAATTCAGAGATTTTAGAATTAGAGGTTTATTAGGTCCAAAATAAACTTTTGCATAGTTTCCTACGCTTTCAAACAATCGAATTTCATTCAGTTTTACGAACCAGCACCGCTCTCCGTCTTTTACAAATACCTGGTCTTCTTCGGTTAATAAACCGTTTTTTGGCGCAGCACTGGCGCTGCTTCCATTATAATTCGATGAGTGCACGTTTTCATCCTGTTGTATCTTTTGAAGGGCATCAGATAGTCGTTTTGGCTCAATGGGCTTTAGCAGGTAATCGAGTGCACTTACTTCAAATGCTTTTAGTGCAAATTCATCATAAGCCGTGGTGAAAATCACTTTTGGCGCTCGCTCAAGTTCTTCCAGTAAATCAAACCCAGTCTTACCAGGCATTTGAATGTCGAGAAATATCAGATCAGGGTTGTGCTGCTCAATTTTTTCAAGACCTTCCTGTACATTAGAGGCTTCGTCAATTATTTCAATCTCTCCAAAATCCTGCAGCAATTTTTTTAATTCATTACGTGCTAACCTTTCGTCGTCAATAATAATTGTTCTCACAGACATGTTTTGGTCGTTTTAAAGTTTACCGTGTTGTTAGTTTTAAGTCCGAAAAAAAGCAGATTTGAATTACAAATGGTACAAGACTACTGCGCAACAAAAGCATGGTCTGCTACCGAACTCTGGTTTACTATTTTCCTAAAAAATCAAAGATTTGCTACCGGCATTTTAATGGTTGCCTCAACCAGGTCATTACTTTTATTTTTAATCTCAAAATGGGCCTTCTCTCCGTATAGTAGCATCAGCCTGCTTTGAGTACTATACAAACCAAAGCCGTCGGGATTAAAATCGCCATTCAAATGGCCCGTATTCGTCACAGTTAATTCGTGGTGGTTGTCTTTGAAATCTGATATTATCTTAATAACACCTCCTTCTATCTTTTTACTAATGCCATGTTTTATAGCATTTTCAACAAGTGTTTGTAACATCATTGGTGGCACCGGCTGGTTCAAGGTATCTTCGTCTATATCATATTCTATATTTAACCGGTTTTCAAATCTTATATGCTCAAGGGCAAGATAATCGCGTACAATGTTCAATTCCTTTGAAAGTGGGGTTGTCTCCACCTTCTCGGCCTGCATGCTGCTTCTTAACAGGTTGCTTAACTCAGTAATGGCCTGCCTTGCCCTTTCAGGATTCTCATCGACGAGTGCACGTATGCTGTTAAGTGCATTAAAAATAAAGTGTGGATTTATATGCGCTTTAATTGTTTTCAGTTCAAGTTCTTTTACCATGCTCTGCAATCTTACTTTGTCCAACTGTTCCTGTTGACTTTTTATTACATAATGGTAGGTAAAGTAAATCAGGTTCCAAATGATTAGAAAAGTAAAACTGCCAAACGAAGCACGAAGTGTTTTGTATAGAAGGGTATATTGACGAAAGGTGTCGCTGGTAAGGTTGAAAGTATCTTCGAGATAAATGCTGGCAAAGGCAAACAAAAATGAAGCAGTTACCGTAGTTAAAAACATGTAGGTAATCTGGTTGTCGAGACGCAACTTTAACAGACCGGCATGTTGAATAAAGGCACGCATCAGGTGGGTGATCATGATGCCAAGAATAGCGTCTAGAAAGAGGACTTTAAAAAAATCGGGCTGATCCTTTGTATGTAGTGTTAGGTAAAAGAAGGTGTATACAATTATATATGTGCTCCAGCCGCCAATCTGACAAAGCCAATATTTGGACAAGGTTCTATTCATACGTTATCAAAAATAAAAATAATAACTGTTACAATTATTTCTTTTGATTAAAGGTTTATACAACTGTTAAGTGGTGGAATACTATTTTATAAATTAATTTTTTTAAACTTTCAATTAACAAAATCCGTTATGTAATAGGTTGCCTAAACCTAGCGGTCGCAATTATACCTTAATTTTACAAAAATTGGAAAGGATGAATATTACTCCGGGTAATTTTTTGAAAGGGATTGACAGTCCCGCTGATCTTAAAAAAATAAGTCGTGAACAACTACACAAAGTATGTGACGAATTGAGGCAATATATTATAGACGTTGTAAGTGTTCACGGTGGTCACTTTGCCGCAAGTCTGGGTGTTGTTGAGCTGTCGGTAGCATTACATTACGTTTACAACACCCCATACGATCAATTAGTTTGGGACGTGGGACACCAGGCTTACGGTCATAAAATACTTACAGGCAGAAGAGATAATTTTTATACTAATAGAAAATATCACGGGTTAAGCGGGTTTCCAAAAAGAAGCGAGAGTGAGTATGATACATTTGGTGTTGGTCATTCTTCTACTTCCATTTCTGCTGCTTTGGGAATGGCAATGGCTGCAAAGTACAAAGGTGAGACTGACCGTAAATCTGTAGCAATTATAGGCGACGGAGCAATGACTGCAGGAATGGCGTTTGAAGCAATGAACCACGCAGGTGTCGCAGACAGCGACCTTTTAATTATTCTAAATGACAACTGCATGAGCATAGACCCAAACGTCGGTGCTCTTAAAGAATACCTTACCGATATTTCATTATCGCCTACTTACAATAAATTTAAAGACGATGTTTGGAAGGCGCTTGGCAAGTTGCCTGTGGGCAAGCGTTTCACCCGTTCGATGGCCCATAAGGTTGCGGAAAGTTTGAAAGGGATGGTTAGTAGCAGCGCTAACCTGTTTGAAGCATTGAAATTGCGCTATTTTGGTCCGATTGACGGTCATAACATTACTAAATTGGTTGATACCTTAAAAGATCTCAGAGAAATTCCGGGACCAAAAATTTTGCACATCATTACTGTGAAGGGAAAAGGATATGCTCTTGCAGAAAAAGATCAAACCAAGTGGCATGCTCCGGGATTATTTGATAAAATAACAGGCGAAATCGTTAAAAAGAAGTTCACTGCACCTCAGCCTCCCAAATACCAAGATGTATTTGGCCTTAGCATAATAGAGC
>JALYZZ010000296.1 GCA_030948675.1 Bacteroidota bacterium
AACATATACAGGTGACCATAGTTCCTTGATCGTATAGTAACTTCCCTCCTTCTCTCTGTGCGGACCAACAATGCCGTCGGGGCCTCGATTTCCTGCTACATCAATGCTGTCGTGTAAGTCTTGCCGCACCAGGCCTTCATCATGCAACGACCACAGAAATCCTCCTGCCGCGTGCGGATGTTTCATCATTTCATTCCAAAAATCTTCCAAGGCTGCTCCGTGCCCACCGTCAAACAGTCCATGCATAAACTCTGTAGGAAAAAACACTTCTTTAGCGTTTGCTACTTCATTTTGTATGTACTTAAAATCGGGATAGTGTTTTGTGTTGGTGCCGTTGAACCGCTCCCACGGGTGAATGACATGGCGCTTTTGTGGGTCGTACCATGCATAATCTCCATCCACTGCTCTATTCCAACCACCCTCGTTTCCATTATCCCAAATTACGATCGATGGATGGTTAACATCGCGAACGACCAGCTCCTTTACCAACTTTCGTGCAATAACCGTGTCGTATGCCGCCTGCCAACCTGTAAGTTCATCCAGGACAAATAGCCCAAGGCTGTCGCACAAGTCCAAAAATTCTTTATCCGGCGGATAATGGCTCATGCGCACGGCATTCATGTTCATGTCTTTCATAGCGGCAATGTCCATCAAGTGCACTGTTCTACTGAGGGTACGGCCTGTTTCAGGCCATTCGCTATGCCTGCAAACCCCTTTGAAAATTACTTTTTTCCCGTTTACATAAAACCCGTCCTGCTCTCTTAGCTCGGCTGTTCGAAAACCAAATCGCTCTGTAATGGTGTGTATAGTTTTTACTCCTTCTTTAATCGAAACAACCACATTGTATAGGTTAGGCTCTTCCGGGTTCCAAAGTTTAACGTTGGTAAAATGATGATGCAGGATGCTATCACCAGGCAACAATTGAAACGGCTGTTCAATCGCTTTACCCTTTATATCATATACCTGGGCCTCTACCTTTTGTTTAGCTGAAGCATTGTTAAAGACATGGATGGAAAAATCCCCACTTGCCTTTGCATCTATAGCTACTCGTTCTATAAACGTGGATGGAAGTATTTCCAAATACACCGGCCGGAAAATTCCGCCAAATAACCAGAAATCACTCTTTCGTTCGGCGCGATTAATAGACGCGTTAGAGGATTTTTTGCTTACAGTTACCTCCAGCAAATTGTATTTGTCAAAGCGGATTAAATCGGTGACATCGTATTTGAACTGGTAAAAACTTCCCTGGTGAATTGGTCCTGCAGACTTTCCATTAATCTTTACTTCTGTGTCAGTCATCGATGCATCAAAAACGAGGTAAATTTTTTTGCCCTTATGCTGCTGAGCAACTTTGAAATTGTATTTGTACAATCCCTGCTCATCAGGGTTTTTGAGATCTTGTGAATAGTTGTAGGTGCCAAAACCTTGCGTCTCCCAGCATGATGGTACAGAAATCGTTGACCACTTGCCGCTATTTCGCCCTTTGGTGCACATGAAGTCCCATACAACCGTATGATCTTTATCAGTGCCAGACAAATATTGAAGAATGGTTTGCTGCCCCAGCAGGTGGTGGCAAAAAATTACAGCAAAACAAAGCACACTTATTTTTTTTATCATGCCTTCTTATATTGAACGAATACCGTTTATAATCACTAAAAAGCAGAAAATAATTTTCTGCTTTTTAGGTTTCTAATCATATTTTAGGTGTTGGCCATATTACTAACTACCTAATTGGAGAATAATCAGTAGGCAACATAAAGACAGACTCAACTTTGGTTGTAAGTGAACCGCCGCCCTTTACTTCAGAAGCCGCTTTTGCTTCTACCCACTTAGGATCTTCTCTAAAAGCTTTCCACGAAGCGTCTCCGGTAGTTTTATCGGAGTGCGCAATGAGATAAATTAACAGGTTGCTCTTTGTACCGTCCTCTTTGGTCATGGGTTGCCAATAAGCGATATTGGTAATGCCATGCTTTTCAAAAAGATTCATCGTGTGCTGCCGAAAACGGTTATGCAAATTATCCAGATTGCCAGCAGAAGCCGTGTAAGTACGCAATTCAAAAATACGGGCCGGTGATTTAGTTTCGGGTTTTACTACCGGCGAATAGTCGGTGTACTGCATAAATACGCTTTCCACTTTGTTTACCAGCTTGCCGTTAGCCTCTGAGGCTTTGGCTACAGCTGACCATTCAGGGTCTGCTCCAAAAGCTTTCCACGAAGCTTCTCTCGCTTCACGGCTGGGGTACGATAAAATATAAACGAGCTTGTTATCAGGATTGTCAATAGGTATCCAGTAACCAACATTCGTCATTCCGTGTTTAGAAAAAATACGGGTAGTATTGTTTCTAAACCGTGCACTTAGATCATCTAGTTTTCCAGGGGCGGCGAAATAAGTCCGCATTTCAAACACGGGTGTTGGTTTCAATATAGTGACAGGTGTGGCGGCATTCTTTTTTGTAGAGGTACAGGCAATAAGCGTAACACTTAAAAATAAAAAAGCCGAGAGAATTTTTTTCATGTAAGATTGATTAAATAAGAAAAAGCGACGGGTAAATATCGTTGCCGCAAGGTAATGCAGATTACATTAAAGATGGAAAATAGGGCGGCCTTGTTTCATATCTTTTGCATCTTCTATTTTACAGGCTTTTATTGCTTCAGCATTATATTTCTATATTGTACTTTCATCGGTGGCCCAACGTGCACCTGCACTCCTATCAATCCATTTGCTTTTCCATTTACAGTATCGTTATCTGTTACGTCACTCATCAGTATGCCATTAATGTAGTGTTGAAGATGATTGCCTTTCGCAACAATTCTGCATGTATTCCAGTCTTCGGATTTAATTTTTGTTTGCAGTTCATCCGAAGTGCCCAATGAACCAGTAACAGTCCTTTCGGTCCACGCATTGTTTTTTACAAAATCTCTTAGTGTGGCTGCTGAACCCGTTGGTGGATTTATAGTGGCCTTCTCTCCCCTGTACGCCAACGTTGTTCGTGCCCGCTCTTCATAGTTTTGTCCCGTATATCGATTTGCCCCATCAATGTCTGCCTGATACCCTCGCAGAGCATGCGGTACGTCTGGCACTTCTACGCTGCGGTAATTAATACCGCTGTTGCCTGCTTTGGTAATTTTAAAGTCGCAGGTCAATTCAAAATCTCCGGGCATTCCTCCACGCCAGATGATAAAATTGTTTGTTTTTAAAACAGTTGTTGGCGTTATTTCTCCCACCAGGTTTCCATTTTCTACCCTCCAATAGGTAGGGTCTCCTTCCCATCCGTTAAGCGTTTTACCGTCGAATATTTGTACAAAACCTTTTTCCTGCTTTTGAGTTTGTCCTGCTACTTTACAACTTGTTACTGTTATTGTCAACCATATGAACAGCGCAGATACTATTCCAACCGTCATAACTGTAGAAGCTCCTTTTCGTTGCATTTGATTGTATTAAAGTGTGAATGTTATGTCGAATATCTTAATGAGTACTAAAATCCTTTATTGTAAAATATGTACAGCCCGTCTTTACCAGCTACAATGATATCCTTTTTGCCTGAGCCTGTTGCATCTGCTACAGTAAAATACAGTCCTGTTCCCTTGCCTTCTCCAAAGTCGCCGTAGCTGATTATTTGCTTTGTAAAAGACTCGCCATTCCATTTAAAATAGTAAATGCCCAGAGGATCGTTTTCGCCAGGGTCGTTACCATTGTGGGCACGATATCTTTTACCAGTGATCAGTTCTTCTTTGCCATCGCCATCTATGTCTACCCAAGCCATTGTATGATACTGCGAGTTGAACGGGTCAATGCTATGTTTAACCCAGGTAGTATTGACTTTTTTATCCCTTTTTTGTTCATACCAGTCTAAACCATATCCGTGTGCTTGCCCTGCAATCAGATCATTTAACCCGTCTTTGTTTACATCCGCAACAATCACCGGGATGCTGGTAGTTCCCAGTAAAAATTCCTGGTGAAAAATCCATTTGTCCTTAAACGGATCAGGCGGAGCTTCGAGCCAGCCTGTGCTTACAATAAAATCATTTTTCCCATCGCCATTAATGTCGCCAAAGCCAAGGCCATGTCCACTTTTAAATTCCGCAATCCTGATAGATTCAAACTTTCCGGTACCTTTTCCCTGGCTGTCTTTAACGAGGCGATAAATAATTAAAGGATCATTAGGCGTATTAGGCACTATCTCTGGTGTGCCATCGCCGTCGACATCCCATCCGCGGGTAGTTTCTATATTGCCCGGAACAGCGATCTCGTGGTCAGGCCATTCTTTTGGATTGCCTGGATTTTCGCGCCAGCTCAACGCTTTTCCAAACCATCCCCCGGTTACAAAATCCATTCGTCCATCACCATTAACATCAAGCGGGATGGTAGAAAAATCGTCATAGTACTCGCCTATTCTTTTTGCAGCACCAATATAATTTCTTTTCCAGAAGTCTGGCCCTTCATACCAAAAAGCTCCTGAAACAATGTCGGGTATTTTATCGTTGTTGACATCAAAAACGCTCACTGACTCAAAACTCTCCGAAGCAATTTGCTTTTTGAGAAACCTGAGCGGCTTTATCACATTATCAGCGGGGTGGGTTGTTTGTGCAACAGCCATTACCACTGCTAACAGCGTAATAACGGTTTGTATGAAAGCTTTTTGCATTAGAGGCATCTTATTCTTTTAAACTTCCACGTTCAATATTTATTAAATTGACAAACTTTATGGCACGTCATCCAATTATATAAAAAGCTTTAGTATTTATTGATCTCCTTCCAGCTTTTCGAAGCCGCTGAGTCCAACACTGCATGGCAAACCTTCTGTGTTTCAAGTGCTTCTCTAAAAGTAGGTGAACATGGTTGCCCGGTTTCTAAACTCTTCAAAAAGTCTGCAACCTGGTGTACAAAAGAATGCTCATATCCAATTGATAGACCTGGCACCCACCATTTGTCCATGTACGGCTGGTCACTATCGGTAACATGAATAGTACGCCATCCACGAACAATAGACTCATCGCGATGGTCAAAGTATTCAAGCTTGTTTAAGTCATGTAAATCCCAGCGCAGCGAGGCATGCTCTCCGTTGATTTCAAAAGTATATAGTGCCTTATGTCCCCTGGCATAACGTGTAGATTCGAAGAGGCCCAAAGAGCCATTTTCGAAATGACAATGAAAAATACACGCGTCATCTATACCTACTCTCTGCATTTGTCCGGTAGCCTGGTGTACACGTTCTTTAATAAAAGTTTCGGTTACCGCCGACACATCTCTTATTGATCCATTGAGCCAAATGGCGGTGTCGATACAATGAGCGAGCAAATCACCAGTAACACCAGAACCTGCCGCGTCTACATCAAGTCTCCAGGTGCCCTGGCCGCCCTGAGGCACATTTGCATTGATTGTCCAGTCTTGTAAAAAATTAGCGCGATAGTGAAAAATGCGGCCAAGCTTACCAGACTCTACAATTTGTTTAGCAAGTGTAACCGCCGGTAACCGGCGATAGTTGTACCACACAGTATTTTTTACCCGTGCCTTTTCAACCGCTGCGACCATTTGCTGCCCTTCTTCTAAAGTGCGCGAAAGGGGTTTTTCACATAAGATCATTTTGCCGGCTTCTGCTGCTGCAATAGCTATTTCTGCATGCATATTATTGGGAGTACAAATATCAACCGCATCAATATCATCCCTGGCAATTAGAGCTTTCCAATCCGTTTCAACTGACTCGTAGCCCCACTGTTCTGCAAAAGCATTAACCGTAGCAGCCGTACGCGAACACACCGCTTTTAATACCGGCCTATTCTCCAGCTCAGGAAAAAAATCTCCTACGCGCTTGTAACCATTTGTATGGGTGCGGCCCATAAATCCAACGCCAACTAAACCTATTCTTAATTCTTTTTTACTCATAGAACAGAAAAATTATGGAATGAAAATGTTTACCAAACATTGAATGCTGTTAGCCAACAATACCTTGAAACCTGCAACTCGGAACCTGAAACTTTAAACGTGCACCTATTCCTCTCTCCATCCATGCAACCTTCTTACTTCTATCATGGTAGCCAGAATATCGTTCCAGGTTTGTTGTTTCATCATTACCTTGTTCGAAAACATGCAGCCATCCCAACAAATATGTTTAAAGGCTTTTGTAATGTGTCCGTTTTCATCGCGCAGCCAGAAACCTGCATCTTTAGCGATGTCCAGTTTACCGTTGGGATCAGTTGACTGGCAGTGCCTGCCTGTCTTATCATGTGAGCCTGTTCCATGTACAGTTCCATCATTCTGGGCAACGTGAAAATCAATTGTCCATGGCCGAAGTGCTTTAGTCACTGTTTTTATTCCTTCGGTAAGCGCTTTCCTGTCACTCCATTCAAAATCGTCAGGCAAAATCCGGTCTTCAGGGCGATTGTAACCCAACAGGTACAAAGTAGTGTGTGACATATCTGCCTGGAACCCAATGTTAGGCCGGTCAACCATCTCTAATGTGTTGATCATTGTCTTCCAGCTATGCATGCCGCCCCAGCAGATTTC
>JALYZZ010000028.1 GCA_030948675.1 Bacteroidota bacterium
CCTTTTTCTACCAGCATTCAGATGGAAATATCTGTCTTAAGATTAAAAGTATCTTTGGCGACAATGAGTTAGAAATACTGCAGAAATTTATAGAATTAACAAATAAATTTTGTAAACACAAACCTAAGTTTCAATTTGCTGGTCATAATATTAGGGAGTTTGATATACCATACATCTGTCGGCGGATGGTAATTAATAAAATTGCCCTTCCTTCCTGCCTTAATATTTATGGTGCCAAACCGTGGGAGATTGCAATGACCGATACAATGCAATGGTGGAAATTTGGCGATTATAAAAACTACACTTCCCTACATTTGCTGGCCTCGGTTCTGGGCGTACCTACTTCTAAAGACGACATCGACGGCAGTATGGTGCAACATGTATATTATAAAGAAAAAAACCTTGAAAGGATAGTACGATACTGCGAAAAAGATGTTGTAGTGGTTGCCCGGATTATCCAGCGATTTAAAAACCTTCCTATGCTCGATCAGGAAAATATAGTTGTAGTGAGTTGACCTTCCTTAGCTAAATGTGTAGTTGCTACCTTTTATTAAAAGTAGTTTCTTCGCTGTCCCCTCCCTTACTAACAAATCCTTTTCTGAACCGCCGCGGTTTCATTATCCTACTAACATCGATACATTGTAAATGCATCACCACTTCGGGGGTAAACCAGGAAAAACTGCCCCATACAGAGAATAATAACCCCGGAGAATTCGTTAATAGTGTCAAAGTGACAAGGAATATCAATTAGACAAAAAAATGTTTTCTGTACTTTCTTTTGAATAGAAAGTAAGTGCAAGAAGCAGTTGTTGAATGAAACCATGCTAAAGCTCTAACTTGTTCTTTAATTAAAACTCGAAGAAGATTGCGGCACGCACTTTGCCTAAAGGGTTGCATTACAATGTTTTCGCGTTGTTTATAACGATGCTGCCATCTTTATTCAACAGAAAATGTGTATTATGAAGAAGGGTATTTTTATTCTGGTGTTTTTTTTATTTAGTAGCGTTGTCGTATTATATGGTAAGAAAATAAGACATATAATAGCCGAAAAGCCGGAGACAAAGACAGTACGTTTTTCAGTTTTTGCAGGTACTGATTATTCAACATTTCTTTACAAAAAGTCAAAGGCAAAAGTAATATTGTCCATCTACCGTTTCGAAAACAAGGAACAGATATTGGTGTGGCAGGGAGAGATTGACAGGGGGTCAATTAAAAACTATCCTGCAGCGTCAAATCCTTTATTTAAAGAAGTCTCTGTATTTAATGTTTATGACCATAATGAAACGCTAGCGGCTTATTACAAAGTTGTGTACGATTATAAAGGATCGCAGGTATCTTACGAAGAAGGTATCTCACTTGGGGCTGGTTCTGGACTTGATACATTTAACATTGCAATTTAAGTTCCCACACAATTGTAGCTTGCTTTAACTGGCTTTAATTGTTCTATCGCATTGTATTTTAATGGCATGATTTTTTGACTTTTTCTTGTAAACTGAATACTATGGATAAGTTAGAGATTAAAGGTGATATTAATGAGTTTAAAGGTAAACTTAAGAAAGCGCTCACAGCGGTCTTACTGACGATGATGTAGAGTATGAAGAAGGCAAAGACGATGAGTTTTTTGGAAGGTTACAACAGAAATTGGGCAAGACAAAAGATGAAGTTGTAGCATGGATCAGGTCATTAGGATAAAACACTAATTGTAAAAGTAAAAGAGGGGCAAAGTCTAACGACCAGCTCCTCTTTTACTTTTATTAAGAACTTAACTGCATCGAACATTGCCTAATTCAAAAGAACTTATGACTGACATCTAATAAATAGTCATTACAAGCTTTTGCTTTTCTTCAATTTATCCTTAAAGACTTTTTCAAACTTTTCCAGTTTTGGTTGTATTACATATCTACAATACATCTGGTCCGGGTTGCTATTGTAATAATTTTGATGATAGTCTTCGGCTACGTAGAAATTTTTGAATGGTTCTACTGTTGTCACTATTGGATTAGGCCATGCTTTGGATTTATTCAATTCCTGTTTATAATGTTCAGACAGGTTTTTTTGCTCGTTATTGTGATAAAAAATTACGCTGCGATACTGAGGTCCGCGGTCGTTTCCCTGTTGGTTAATAGTTGTGGGATCATGGGTTTTCCAAAATACCTGTAGTAGATTGTCGAAGGTTATTTTTGATGGATCATAAATAATCTGCGCTACTTCTACATGACCAGTTGTCTTGCTACAAACTTGTTCGTAAGTAGGGTTGGCAACATGTCCTCCACTATATCCGCTTGTTACCTTTAACACGCCATCAAGTTGCTGAAAAACGGCTTCCACACACCAAAAACATCCTGCACCAAAAATGGCGGTATCAGTCTTACTTGCAGTCAGATTATTAAGATTAGCTGTATTCATTGTTGAAGACTGTCTTTGGGCACAGGAAATAAATGTAATAACTGCGAAAATATTACTTATCAAAAAATACCTCTTACCAATAGCATTTGTTATCATTTGCAAAACGTATTATCTGTCGGACTGTTTCGCAAACTTACCCTAACAACTTGACAACGAGCAAAAATACGGCTACTCTTAACACCTAAATAGGGAAAATGCTACAGGTTTTAACAGTGATTTTACTTTAAGATTTGCTAGGCGAGGCGATACACGTACTCGTGAAATATAAACAGCAGGATAGTAGCAAAAGCCGGGGTTATAGTCTTATTACTAAAAGAAACTGGTCAAATTTTTGAACTCGCGGCAATGTTAAGATGACCGTTATAATAGCAAAGGTGATTAATAAGTATTGCATTATTAGCTTGTTTCAGCATGCTTGATCAGATTTGCATCTTCAACTACTTGCTCTTTGTTTTGCTGTGTTGATTCTTTTGGCTTTGGCTCTTCATCTTTTTCATCGCCTAATAAAAGTCCCCACGGTTTAAAACTATCAATTCTATCAAAAACCACCTTGGCAATTGCAATAACCGGTATTGAAAGAAACATTCCAGGAATACCCCAAAACATCTCCCCAATAATAACTCCTAATAACGTGATAAGTGCATTAATTTTTACCTTAGACCCTACTATCAGAGGCAGTAGCACGTTGCTGTCTATAAGGTGCATTGAAACAATTGTTACTATCACCAATACAATTTTGCTGGTAACTGCAGCGGTGCCAATGGTAATAAGGGTACTTAGAACCAACGAAGTAAATATACCGATGTAAGGAATGATGTTAAAAAGGCCAGTAATTAAACCTAATAAAATTGCATATTTAATGCCGATAATTGCAAATGCAATGCAACAAACAGCAGCTACAATAGCCATCTCAAGCAGTAACCCTAAAATGTATTTGCGTATAATATTTTGCACATTGGCGACGATATCGTACACAGTTGAAGCATTTTCTTCAGTAAATACTGCCACAAGGAACTTCAGAATGAGTCTTCGATAAAACAGTAAAAAAAAGGTGTCTATCATTACGAAAACAAGAAACAGCAAGATCGAGGAAAGAGACAGTACAGTAGCACCAATCATAGAAGTACTTGCCGACATCATTCTGTCAGTAACATTATGTACATACTTTACCTGTTTTTCAGTGTTAATATGAAAATGGGTTCCTATCCATTTGTGAATATCATCAAGAGTTGCCGAAAATTGTACTTTAAACAATGGCCAGTCGTGAGCCAAATCCGTAATTTGAGATCCCACCACATACACTATTGTAGAGACAAAGACAATTAGTAAAATAACCGCGAGTCCTGAAGATGCGCTTCGGGGAAATTTTAGCCTTTTCTCAAAGAAAGTAGCTACTGGTAAAAGCACAATAGCGAAAAGAAACGAAAACAGCAATGGGGATAGGATCTTTTTGCCCATTATAAAAATATACCCTATAGCAACAAGGCTTACAAGTATCATTGCAAGCTTGGTATAAAATGGAGCAGGGTAGGGCTTTGCGGACGACATCATTTTATTATTATCTATTAGGTTATCCTTTAGTTACCAAATTGTATTCGGAAACTTGAGGGAATAAAGAAATACGAACATGGTGTAAATTACTTGAGATAATAAAAAATTATGCCCAATTTACTGCCACGCTGTTAGAGGATTAGAAGCTGAATAGTCTGTTCGTGTAAGGCCGTACAGGTGGGAGAATTATACAATCATCAGTGCAAAAAAAATCCCCGGGATTTGTACGGGGATTTTATAGAAGTTATATGTCAGAAGTTATAATTTTTTGTTTTTTATTGTTCAGATAAGGTTCGTGATGTTCTTTATAGAACTGTTTTTTAGAGTCACGATAAAATGAAACCGCACCTACCACACTCATGAATTTGATATAATACCATGCAAAATCTATTTGGTAAGGTTTAAAGCCAGAGCGTGCACTTTTAGGATAAAGGTGATGATTATTGTGCCATTCTCCCGCAACTATACCTGGCCAGAGCTGATTAATAGACATATCATTCATATTATAATCTATACCTTCTGTCCGCTTGTCCTGCCCTTTGCCATGACCTTCGTAGTTAAAGGTGCGTACGCCTACAGCCCACACGCCTGCCCCGCCAAATAACGCACATGCCAGTCCATGTCCTCCAATCAGGAAAAAAACAAAATACCAAAATCCCCAGTTCAGTGCTATTCCTGCAATTGTCCTCCACGGATTTGCAACAGACCCCCACTTAAGGTATTGGGCATAAGTATTTGCGTTTACGCCCGTATGGCGCATTAACACAAGCGCTTTGTTATAATCAGTTTCAGATAGATTGCGGTTGACTGGCTGATGATTGACATCTGCCAGAAAGCAATATAGAAAGCCTGCATTAGCATTATATGGGTCGCCAGGTTGATCTGACTTTGCATGATGTACGTGATGCGAAAGTGCATAGATCTCTTCTGGTATCGCTTTGAGGGTAAGATTTTGAGTAAAAAAACGCCAGAAATTGTTGCGAAATTTATAAGCTCTGTGTGTACAGTACCTGTGATGCCAAATGGTACCATGCGTACCCATAATGATCATACTATAGACGAAAGCGGCGGCAAAACGAGGCCATGAAAAGTATTTGGTAACGAAAACAATCAAAAAGGGCGCAAGGCAAACCACGGTAATCCAACTGATAAATGGCAGCCAGTTTTTCTTTGTTTTAAAAATGTTTAACCTCGAAAAAAACTCTTTAAAAATCTGACCGGGGGTAGGCTTAACCAAATTTCCGAAACTGTCTTTCCACCTGTATGATGGTTCTTCAAGGATGTAATCTAATAATGGCATTACGAGCAAATAAATAATAAATAAACGCTCAAGCTACCTTTTTTAAACGGATAAATAATTCAGAATTAGGTAAATTTTTCATTTTATTGTTTGAGCGCGGCTCTGCAAACTCTTTTATAGGGTCTATTATATTGGAACAAATTTCTGGTTTTAATCTTCAGTAATTACATTATTTATTTTTTTTAAACTTACCGTTATACTATAGGTCAGCTTTTTATAATACAAATATTTTTAACCTATGTATTAATCTTCTATGCTATGTACTCGGTTTTAGTTGTTGGATAAAGCTAGCCAAAGAAGAAAAATTACAACTCTTATAACAATCTTTCAACCAGCTTTTTTCGTTTCTGTTACGAAAAGAAGCCAATTATTATAAGGCCATTAAATAATGCTGCACTAGCAGGAGCTTTAG
>JALYZZ010000320.1 GCA_030948675.1 Bacteroidota bacterium
AATACTTTGTATCTGGCCTGCAGGGATCGATTGCAAAGCATCTCCTACGCTGTTTCCGAAAATCGTTGATGGCTTTCCATTTATAAGAAACCGAATGCTTGTACTACCTAATAGCTCAACATTGCCATCTATGTCGACGGAAACCTGGGGTACTTTTTTCAATACATCAGAGGCAACACCTCCCTGTGACGTAAGATCTTTGTTAACATTATAAATCATTTTGTCAATCTTATTTTCAATAAGAGATTGAGTGGTTGTAACCGTTACATTTTGTAAAACCGCCGATTTATTGTTGAGTGCAATATTGCCAAGTGAGATAGTAGGCTTGTCGGCAGAAATTAAGAGACTGTCGTTCTTTTCTTGTACATAACCGATAAAATCTATTGTTACCGTATACAAACCCGCAGCTAAAGCATCTACTTTAAAAACACCTTTTGCGTTACTTACAATACCATTTACTGGTTTAGTGCTGCCAAAAGGAAATACAGTGATAGTCGCATATTCTATGGGTGCTTTTGTGTTCGCGTCCAGAACTTTACCAGTAATAACCCCTTTTCCGGCAGCTACCAGCTTTTGCGCATTGATTTTAATAGAAAAGCAAAGCAAGAAGAATAAAGAATAGAAAAATTTCATTGAAGCAAATGATTAAATAATTACGGCAAATGTTTGCCAACATTCTGAGGATAAATTGAAGTAAAGACAGCATATAATTCAAATTCACCGGGTAATTGCGCCATTTGACCTTTCCTTTTTTTTAGCTACCATCTTAAAAATAACTGGCAAAGTCGTTATTAATATAATTACCACAGTAATCAGTTCCATATGTTCTTTTAAACTAAATCCATATTTTTTTTCGATCATTGCCTGTAAAAAATGGCCACTCACTATCATTAACGATACCCATGCTATACTTCCGGCAAGATTAAATAAGATGAACACAGATCTGGGCATTTGCACAATACCTGCTACCAGCGGCGCAAAAGTTCGGACTACCGGCAAAAACTTTGAAAGGAATATAGTGCTCTTACCATGCTTTTCGTAAAAGCCTTTTGCCTGGAGCAAATATTTCTTTTTATATAAAAAACGATCTCTCCATTGAAACATTGCCGGCCCCGTTTTAAAACCAATCCAATAGCCAAGCATACTTCCAGTAAAAGATGCAACAATTACCAGTACAATAAGGACTATGTAATTTATATGGAAAAAATTGGAAGCCAATTCATCTATGTAAATCCCGCCGGCAAATAACAAACTATCGCCCGGAAGAAAAAAACCAACAAACAATCCTGTTTCCGCAAAAATGATGAATAATAAAACATAAAGTCCTCCATGATGAATTACCCATTCTACGAATTGCTGAAATATCCCCTCGTGCATGATCAATTGTTTCAGTTAAAAACCAAGGTTTTTACTACTACTTTTTTCATGCCATCATCCTGTGTTGCTCAACAGTATATATAAAACCAAGTAAGTTATCAGCAGACGAGAAGTAAGTTTAACAGTAAACTACTGAACCTCTACAGATTAAAAACAGATTTCGTCTACAATTTTATTTTTCATTTGATAACGATAAAATAAAAAGTATGAAAAAAGTTTTCATGGCTTTACTAATGTTCTGCGGTGGCACTGTTTTAGTAAAAGCTCAAACCGTAAAAGAGAGTCAAGTGCCGGCAGCTGTTAAGTCTGCACTAAAAAGTAAATATGCTGAGGCAAAGGGCGTTCAATGGGAAAAAGAGAAAGGAAATTATGAAGCGAACTGGGGCGGAAAATCTAAGGAAGATAATTCGGTTCAGTTCACTCCGTCAGGCGAGTTTATAGAAATAGTAAAAGCGATACCTGTAAGCCAATTACCAGCACCTGTGTTATCTTATGTAAAAGCACATTACAAAGGAGCGAAAATTACTGAAGCAGGCAAAGTAACTGATGCAAAAGGAAAGATGTCTTATGAAGCAGCGGTAAATAAAAAGGACATTATCTTTGATGAGAAAGGAAATTTTGTAAAAGCAGAAGACTAATTTTTTTACAGAGAGCCGTACATGTTGCGGCTCTTTAACTTACATTTTTTAATACTGAATGAAGTACCTTTTTTGTGTTTTAAGTCTTTCAATCACCTATGCAGGCTATGGCCAAAATAATTCGATGGACTATTTTATTCAACAAGCTGAGCAAAATAGTCCTTTAATAAAGGATTATAATAATCAAATTCTTTCGGCAAGACTCGACAGCCTTCTCTTCCGCGCCTCGCTAAAGCCACAGGTAAATTTTATCAGCAGCAACAGTTATGCACCGGTTATTCATGGCCTCGGTTATGACCAAGCCATCACCAACAGTGCAAACATTTCAGCACTCGTTCAAGCAAACAGAACTTTTTTTTCAGCAAACAATATTGGCAACCAGTTAGCAGCTATTCGTTTTCAGGGCCTTGCAATATCTGACACCATCGCAATCACGGGCCAGGATATAAGACGTGCAGTCGCTGATCAATACATTATTGCCTATGGCGACCAGGTAGTAATGGACTTTAACCGGGAGATTTATGATTTAATGCAGAAAGAAGAAATAGCCCTTAAAAAGCTTACGCAGGCAAGCGTGTACAAGCAGGCCGATTACCTTGCATTTTATACAACCCTGCAACAGCAGCAGTTTACCTACCTGCAGTCACAAATACAATACAATGCTGATTACCTGACGCTTAATTACCTCGCAGGTGTTGTTGATACTACGATACAGCGGGTATCGAAGCCGGCACTGAACGACACAATGCAGTTCGATTTTTATCACTCCGTATTTTATAGAAGGTTTACAACCGACAGTCTGCGACTTGCTACTGAAAAAGCCATTATAAACTATGAATATAAGCCCCGGTTCGGTGCCTATACCGATGCAGGCTATGTGACGTCAACACTTCAAAATCCTTACCGCAATTTTGGAGTCAGCTTCGGTGTTAGCCTTGCCATCCCCATATATAACGCCCATCAAAAAGACTACAGATTGAAGCAGGTTGATTTGAGAGAAAACACCAGGCTAAACAATAAAGAATTTTTTGTAAACCAATACAAGCAACAGATAGCCCAGCTAAACCAGCAATTGCATGCGAGTGACCAGTTGGTAAAGACTATTAATGATCAGATCAAGTATGTAGAAACGCTGATAACAGCAAATGCAAAGTTGCTGCAAACCGGAGACATTCGAATATCCGATTATGTATTGGCAATCACGAATTATATCAATGCAAGAAATATTCTCAACCAGAATTATATAAGCAGGTTACGAATTGTAAATCAGATCAATTACTGGAACAGGTAAGAAATTTCAATTGGTTAAATACATACTAACACCGCTCGTTTTAATAGAATTACAGATGCTCAATACAAAAAAAAATACCAGGTTAAAAAAAATAAACGGCATAAACGAGGTCGTTGTCAATTGCTGCCTGCTAGCCATATTCTTCCTGTTTGCATGTAAAAGCAAACCAGCCGAGTCGACTGCTGAACCTGATCATGCAGAAGTGCAAACCCCGGTTACTATTGCAACGGTCAGTAATGAGCAATTGAGTGAATATGTAGAATTAAATGCCATGTCGTCGTATCTGCAAAGCAGCTTCATTAAAGCAACTGCAAATGGGTACATTAAATCGTCGAATGTAAAACTTGGGCAGTTTATACGCGCAGGCGCCCAGGCTTTTTTAATGCAAACAAAAGAGGCAAAAGCTTTGGGCAATACCATTAACTCATTAGATCCATCTTTTAACTTTTCAGGACTCATCAGAATCAATGCATCGCAAACCGGCTACATTACTGCTGTTGATCACCAGCCGGGCGATTATGTACAGGATGGAGAGCAACTGGCCGTATTAAGCGATTCTAAAAGTTTCGGATTTTTATTAAATCTTCCCTATGAGTTGCGCCCGTATTTGATGAAAAATAAAACAGTAGATGTAGTATTGCCAGATAAAACCGTTTTAAAAGGCACAGTGGCGCATGTAATGCCGACGGTAGATTCGGTTTCGCAAACCCAGGCAGTTCTGATAAAAGTAGATGCAGGATATGCAATTCCCCAAAACCTGATTGGAAAAGTTCGTATTGTAAAAAATCAAAAGAGTTCGGTTCCCTCGCTGCCAAAAGAGGCAGTGCTGGCTGACGAGTCTCAGGAAAATTTTTGGGTTATGAAGATGATAGACTCAGTTACTGCAGTTAAAGTACCCGTAATAAAAGGAATGGAAAGCGGCAACAAGGTTGAGATTATCAGGCCTGTATTTACTGCAACGGACAAGATATTATTAAAAGGGAATTATGGATTACCCGATACAGCAAAAGTAAGGATCGTAAAAGAATGAATAGCAAATAATTAGTTGTAATTGAGCAATTGCTAAAACTCGAAAATTTAAACAATAAAACTTTAAACTGCCTCTTTGAAGAACTTTTTTATTTCTTATAAAAATCCGCTCGCCGTTGTTATTGTGTTAATAATAGGAGGAGGATTATTTGCGTATACCAAACTTAAAACTTCTTTGTTTCCCGAGATTACTTTTCCTAAAATAAAAGTGATCGCAGATGCAGGCTTGCAACCGGTGAACAAAATGATGGTCACCGTAACCAAACCGCTCGAAAATGCAATTAAACAAATACCTGACCTTGCTGATATACGAAGCACCACCAGCAGAGGCAGTTGCGAGTTGTCTGCATATTTAAACTGGAACGCAAATGTTGACTTAGCACAACAACGCATTGAAGCAAAAATTGCACAAATAACAGGTTCTTTACCGCCAGGAGTACAAATAACGGTGGAGAAAATGAATCCATCTATTTTACCTGTAATCGGTTATACACTGGAAACAAACAGTCAAAGGCGCACGCCTATTGATATGAAGCAGATTGCTTTATACACGGTGAAGCCCTTTCTTTCTCAAGTAAGCGGTGTTGCTGAAGTAAGAATTATTGGTGGCAAACAAAAAGAGTATTGGCTGACGCTAAATACCGAAAAGATGAGTTCGCTTTCCATTACACCCGATGCACTAACATCTGCCCTTAATCAAACCAACTTCATTCAATCAAACGGTTATGTATCCGACTATCGTTTGCTGTATCTGAGTGTAACAGATGCTACAGTACATAACCTGGATGAATTGAAGAATATTATTGTTGCCAACAATGGTAAACGAATAGTACAGTTAAAAGACATTGCAGATGTAAAAATCAATGAGGCTGTAGAATACACGAAGATCAATGCCAACGGGCGTGAAGGATTACTGGTAGCGGTGATAAAACAACCCAATGCAAACCTTATTGCACTTTCTGACGAAATGCAAAAAAAGGTGGATGATTTAAAAAAAATACTACCGACAGGAGTTAGCATCAGACCGTACTACGTACAGGCAGACTTTGTAAATGATTCGGTTAAAAGTGTAACGGATAGTTTGTGGGTCGGGTTGTTGCTGGCCATTGTAGTAGCTATTATTTTTTTGCGGTCTGCAAAAGCAAGTGCTACCATTCTAATTACCATTCCAGTCACTATTTGCACGTCGCTGATAACAGTCTACTATGTAGGTTATAGTTTAAATATTATGACACTGGGTGCTATAGCTGCAGCTATTGGTTTAATTATAGATGATGCAATTGTTGTTGTAGAGCAAATACATCGGTCGCACGAGGAACATCCGGACGAGTCTAATGAAATAGTTGTACAAAAAGCAATTCATTACCTGCTGCCCGCGATGCTTGGTTCCTCCATCAGTACCATTGTCATCTTTATTCCATTTGAAATGATGAGCGGCGTGGCAGGAGCATATTTTAAAGTAATGACCAATACGATGATCATCACGCTCGTTTGTTCATTCTTTGTTACATGGATATTATTACCAGTTATTTATCTCCTGCTTACCAGGAAGAAAAAGCACATAAAAAAGGTAGAAAAACCACACGAGATCAAAAAGCAGAAATGGGTGTCATTTTTCATTCATAAACCCTACATCAGCTTTATCCTTATAGCTGTGCTAGCTGTTGCCATCTGGCTAATTCTACCGCAATTACAAACTGGTTTTTTGCCCGAAATGGATGAAGGAAGCATTGTGATGGATTATAAAAGTCCTCCCGGTACATCCCTGGAAGAAACGGATCGCATACTTAGAGAGATTGAAAAACTAATTGCGGCCACCCCAGAGGTAGCGGCTTACTCAAGAAGAACAGGTACGCAAATGGGGTTTTTTATTACTGAACCTAACACCGGCGATTATCTTATTCAGTTAAAAAAGAAAAGAGACAAAACAACTGAAGAGGTGACTGCTGACCTTCGCAAAAAAATAGAATCATCACAGCCGGCACTACGGGTAGATTTTGGACAAGTGATAGGTGATATGCTGGGAGATCTTATGACCTCTGTTCAGCCAATCGAAATAAAAATATTTGGAGACAACATTAATCAACTTCACGAATATTCTAACAAGGTAGCAGATATCTTAGGCAAAGTGCAGGGCACTGCTGATGTATTCAGCGGCATTGTAATTGCCGGTCCCTCAGTGAGCATTATTCCAGACAACGGAAAACTTGCTCAGTTCGGGTTAACGCCGGCAAATTTTCAGGCACAGGTACAACTCTCAATGCAAGGGGCACCTGTTGGCAACATACTGGAGCGGGAACAATTATCTACCGTAAGG
>JALYZZ010000323.1 GCA_030948675.1 Bacteroidota bacterium
CATTAATCTTGGTTGGGCTTTTGGGGGTGCCCTTGGCGGTTTTCTGGCATCTTTTAATTATCATCTGCTGTTCTGGGTAGATGGCCTTACCAATATTTCTGCTGCAGCTATTTTACTGCTTGTGTTACCGGTTCCCCCTAATCTCTCTGCGTCCATTGCCGTTAACAAAGCAACGGCAACAGATGCCACCTCTCCATATAAAGATAACCAATACCTCTTTTTTATTTTTCTTACTATACTTTTCGCGTTTTGTTTCTTTCAAATGTTTACCATGTTGCCAGTGTTTTTAAAACAGCGGTTAGGTTTAAACGAGCGCTCTATAGGAATTTTAATGGCAATCAATGGAATAATAATAGCGGCAATAGAAATGGTAGTCGTATTTAAACTTGAGGCTAAAGCGCGACCATTAAGATTTATAAAGTTTGGGGTATGGATGGTAGGCCTTTCATACGTCATATACGATGTTTTTAGCGGGCAGTTTATTCTCTCGTTAATTTCCATAGTTATCATCACCTTTGGCGAGATGTTTTCTATGCCTTTTATGAATAGCTATTGGATCAGCCGCAGTTCCAATCACAACCGGGGGCAGTATGCGGCTTTATATACGATGGCATGGGGAACAGCGCAAATTGCCGCCCCCTCCCTTGGCGGATTTATCGCAGGCAGATATAGTTTTAACCTGTTGTGGCAAGTGGTTTTTGCCATAACAATTGTAGCCGGTTTTGGTTATCAACGGTTGGCTTCGCTGTCTGCTAAAACAAAATAAAATGCATTTTACGCTATACGCTAAAGGCAACATTTTTATGCCGCTAGTAAGCTTTCTTATGTTGCAACCTGTTTTGTCTCATTTGGTCCTATTTATTATGTTAGTACCGTTGGTGCCATTTGTTGTATTGATATTTTTTAGAAAAAAATACGGAGAATGGTACTTTAGCGTTTAATAGAAAAGCTGGTTGGAATTAGCGACGTTAGTTAAACAGAGGAGACGTAGTATAGGGACATTCAAACAATTACTCCACTGTAAATTGTAAGAATGTTTAATTAAAAAAAATTTTTCAGCAAAAATGTTTACTATTTTGCTCTTCTACTCGTCTATAAAAATGCCAATAGTGTAAACATGGGTTAATTCTGAAAATTAAAAGTTACTTTAATATTATAGTTAATGAAAATAGTTATTGTAGGAACTGGATATGTAGGGCTTGTAACAGGTGCCTGCCTCTCGGAAGTAGGTGTTGAAGTAGTTTGTGTAGACGTTAACCAGGAAAAAATTGAGAACCTTAAAAAAGGAATACTTCCAATTTTTGAACCTGGACTTGATACCATTGTAAAGAGCAACTACAGCAAGGGACGGCTACATTTTAGTACAAATCTCTCTGAAGCTGTAAAAGATGCACAGGTGGCTTTTATCGCCGTGGGTACGCCTCCAGGTGAGGACGGAAGCGCCGACTTAAAATATGTTTTACAAGTAGCCAACACCATTGGCAGTTGCATTGACAACTATATTATTGTCGTAACCAAAAGTACGGTGCCGGTTGGTACAGCAAAAAAAGTAAAATCAGGAATTGCTTCAGCGCTTGAAAAGAGAGGGGTGCAGATAGAATTTGATGTTGCATCCAATCCTGAGTTTTTAAAAGAAGGAGCTGCTGTAGAAGATTTTCTGAAGCCTGACCGTATTGTTATCGGGGTCGAATCCGTGCGGGCCAAGGAAGTATTAAGCAGACTATATCATCCATTTCTGCTAAATTCTCATCCGGTTTTGTTTATGGACATTCCATCTGCAGAAATGACAAAATATGCAGCAAATGCAATGTTGGCCACGAAGATTTCTTTTATGAATGATATCGCTAATTTATGTGAACTAGTAGGGGCAAATGTTAATGAGGTAAGAAAAGGCATAGGTTCCGATCTGCGAATCGGTAATCGCTTTATCTATCCAGGCATCGGCTATGGTGGATCATGTTTTCCAAAGGATGTAAAAGCCCTTTTTCATACTTCAGACGAATATGGCTACAACATGCGTATTTTAAAGGCTGTAGACGCAGTAAATGACGATCAAAAGCACGTCATTTTCAAGAAGATTGAGCAACATTTCGACGGAGATTTGAAAGGAAAAGTTTTTGCATTATGGGGCTTATCCTTTAAACCTAATACTGACGATATGCGTGAGGCTCCGTCGCTAGTGCTTATTCAATCTCTCTTGCAAGCAGGCGCAAAAGTGCACGCCTATGACCCGGTAGCAATGGATGAAGCAACCCATATGGTTGACGACCGGGTAATTTTTACCAGGAGCGCGATTGATGCGGTAAAAGAAGCAGACGCACTCGTTTTAGTAACCGAGTGGGCAGAGTTTCGTTTACCTGATTGGACTAAAATAAAAACGATTATGAATGGCAGAGTTTTGTTCGACGGTCGTAATATTTACGATGCTACGGAAATTACAGAATCGGGGTTTTCTTATTACGGAATTGGTGTACAAGCGTCAAAATTGTGATTTATGAAGAAAAGAATACTAATAACAGGAGCAGCAGGATTTCTAGGTTCTCACTTATGTGATCGTTTTATAAAAGAAGGGTATCATGTGATAGCCATGGATAATCTTATTACAGGCGACTTAAAGAATATCGAACATCTTTTTCCTCTGGAGAACTTCGAATTTCATCATCACGATGTTTCTAAGTTCATTCATGTCTCCGGCACACTAGATTTCATATTGCATTTTGCGTCGCCTGCCAGTCCGATAGACTATTTGAAAATTCCTATACAAACATTGAAAGTGGGATCGCTTGGCACGCACAATTGTTTAGGTCTTGCCAAAGATAAAAAAGCACGAATCTTAGTTGCTTCTACAAGCGAAGTGTACGGCGATCCATTAGTGCATCCTCAAAATGAAGACTACTGGGGGAATGTTAACCCGGTTGGCCCTCGAGGAGTATACGATGAGGCAAAGCGATTCCAGGAAGCAATTACTATGGCGTACCATACCTTTCATCGAGTAGAAACTAGAATTATAAGGATCTTTAATACCTATGGCCCCAGAATGAGGCTTAATGATGGAAGAGCATTGCCCGCATTTATCGGCCAGGCATTGAGGGGAGAAGACCTTACTGTTTTTGGTGATGGCTCTCAAACAAGGTCTTTTTGCTATGTGGATGATTTGGTAGAGGGCATCTATCGCTTATTGATGAGCGATTATGCAAGTCCGGTCAATATTGGCAACCCAGATGAAATTACTTTAAAGGAATTTGCTGAGGAAGTATTAAAACTTACTCAGTCTAAAGTAAAAATAATCTACAAACAGTTACCAGTGGATGATCCGAAGCAAAGAAAGCCCGATATTACCAGAGCAAAAGAAATCCTTGAATGGCAACCGAAGGTATCAAGGTTAGAAGGTTTAAAAATAACCTATGATTATTTTAAAAACCTATCTACAGACGAACTTTATAAAAATCCTAAAGAATTTGTAAGCAAATAAAAGTTAGTTACGTAAAGGAAATTTAATAGTAATAATTTTTAAAAATTTGAAAGCAGTGGAAGCTATTTAAGCCTCACCTGCTTTTTTTATTTAACTAACCGCCAATTTAAAAAGTTTAACTTCACCAGTTTTCTTTATGCGTGTTTATTTTAAGAAAGGTAACTGCTAGAAATTTTATTCATATACCAGTTTGTTCGCTTTTCCTGCAACTTCATAGCCGTATTGGCAATTCTTTTGCAACTTTCCCTAAAAATTGTTCGTAAAATGTTGGAGGATAATATTCAACCTCTTACCTTTGCGCTCCCAAATCAAGTTAAAGAAGGCAAATAAAAACTGTTCTGTACTTCTTGATTAGAAAAACTGGGAATAGATTATGTCTCAAAGAATCAGAATCAAACTACAATCTTACGATCACAACCTGGTAGATAAATCTGCTGAGAAAATTGTGAAAACTGTTCGCAGTACTGGTGCCGTTGTTACAGGTCCTATTCCTTTACCAACGCAAAAGAAAATTTTCACTGTACTGCGGTCGCCGCATGTAAATAAGAAAGCAAGAGAACAGTTTCAATTGTGTACACACAAAAGATTATTAGACATTTATACTTCTTCATCGAGAACTGTAGATGCTTTAAGTAAACTGGATCTTCCTTCAGGTGTTGAAGTAGAAATTAAGGCATAAGTAGCCTCTGAAAGGAAATAACTTAAGTTCTTACTATAATCATCTCTCAATTGTATTAGGTAGTACAAAAAAAGAGCGCTGATAAAAATAAAAATTCCTCATCCAGTAGATGGATGAGTACATATGAACAAGCCCTTCGAGGTTTGTTTACCATCGGTACTTCCTCTCTCGCAAGTGAGAAATCTGGAAAAGGTCGATGGCAAACGGGGATTGAAATCCTTTCTGTATATACCAAAAGCAGGAGATAACAGGATTGTCCTTTTAACATCGGAGGCTAAAAATAAATAACAATGAAAGGTATTATTGGCAAAAAGATTGGGATGACCAGTATCTTCGGCACCGATGGAAAGCAAACAGCTTGTACCATTATCGAAGCTGGTCCCTGCACAGTAACTCAAGTGAAAACTGAGGATATTGACGGTTATACTTCCGTTCAAATTGCTTATGGCGACAAAAAAGAAAAGAACTCCACCAAGGCCGAAATTAATCACTTCGCTAAGGCCAACACCACCTCTAAACGTGTAGTGAAAGAATTCAGAAACTATTCATTAAACAAAGCATTAGGAGAGACTGTTACTGTTGACATTTTTACCGAAGGTGAAAGTGTTGAAGTAGTTGGAACTACAAAGGGCAAGGGTTTCCAGGGTGTTGTTAAACGTCACGGTTTCCATGGTGTCGGTGAAGCTTCCCACGGTCAACACGATCGCCAAAGAGCTCCCGGATCTGTTGGCGGATCATCTTATCCTTCCCGTGTATTTAAGGGCATGCGTATGGCTGGCCGTATGGGTCAGGACAGGGTTAAAGTGAAGGGTTTGAAGATCGTAAAGATATTTCCTGAAAAGAATTTTTTATTAATTAGTGGTTCTGTTCCCGGCCACAATGGTTCCATCGTTTTAATACAGAAATAATCATGCAAATAGACGTTTTAAATATACAAGGTCAACCAACCGGCCGTTCTGTAGAATTGCCGGAAGAGATTTTTGGTGCAGAACCTAATAACCACGTAATTTACCTGGCCGTTAAACAATATTTAGCAGCTCAGCGTCAAGGTACTCACAAAGTTAAAACTCGTGCTGAGGTTCAGGGTGCGAGCCGTAAACTTCATAAGCAAAAAGGCACTGGTGGAGCCCGTAAAGGTAACATACGTAACCCTTTGTATAAAGGTGGTGGTACTATCTTCGGCCCAAAACCTCACAGCTACGACATAAAGCTAAACCGTAAGGTAAAAGATCTGGCTAAAATCAGTGCACTTTCTCACAAAGCAAAAGATAATGCGATAGTTGTTGTTGAGGATATCAATATGGATACTCCTAAAACAAAACAATTCTTAAGCATCATGAGTAGGTTGAATGTCGCTGATAAAAAGACATTGTTCGTCGTTCCTGAATACAATGAGACATTGCACCTTAGCAGCAGAAATATACCGAATGCAGCAGCAGTTTTACTAAGTGATGTAAACACTTACGAAATTGTAAATGCAGATGTACTGGTGCTTACTGAAAGTGCAGCTAAGATCTTTGTTGATGAGGAAGCAGCGGTGGAAGCGTAGTCAAGGGCTTATTAAAAAATTTTCAAATTAAGAATAATGAAACTCACAGAGGTTTTAGTAAAACCGATACTCACAGAAAAGGCAAACCTTCAGCAAGATAAACTAAGAAGATATGCTTTTAGAGTGGGTCGTAAAGCAAACAAGCTTGAAATTAAAAAAGCAGTAGAAGAGTTTTATGGAGTAACAGTTGTTAATGTAAACACTGCTGTAGTACCGGGTAAAAATAAAACCCGTTATACAAAAGCAGGTTTTGTAAAAGGCCAAAAGCCCGCTTACAAAAAGGCGCTTGTAACTGTAGCAGAAGGTGAAACGATAGACTTATACGGAAACATCTAATCCATAATAATTAATAGTTAGCGACGCTGATAAGTTCGCAAAAACAGATAAGATGGCACTAAGAAAATACAAACCGACGACAGCAGGTACCAGGTGGAGAATTGGTAACGCGTATGCAGAAATTACAACAGACGTTCCTGAGAAGACGTTGTTGGAGGTGAAGACTCGTACTGGTGGTAGAAATTTTCAGGGTAGAAGAGCGATGCGTTATATTGGTGGTGGACATAAGAAAATGTACCGGATTATTGATTTCAAAAGAGATAAGAAAAATATTCCTGCCATTGTTGCAAGCATCGAGTACGATCCAAACCGTACAGCATTTATTGCTTTGATCAACTACGTTGATGGCGAGAAAAGATATATAATCGCTCCCCAAGGATTGCAGGTTGGTGCTACCGTTTTAAGTGGCGACACTGTAGCGCCTGACTTAGGTAATGCACTTCAAATGAAAAACATGCCGTTGGGTACTGTTGTTCATAACATAGAAATGCAACCTGGGCAAGGTGGTAAGTTGGTAAGAAGTGCCGGTGCATCTGCACAGTTAAGCAATAAGGAAGAAAGATATGCAGTACTTAAAATGCCAAGTGGTGAGTTGAGAAAAGTACTGATTAATTGTTATGCTACAGTGGGAGTTGTTAGTAACAGCGACCATAGTCTGCAAAGTATGGGTAAAGCGGGTCGTAATGTTTGGAAAGGCATCAGACCACGTACAAGAGGTGTTGCGATGAACCCGGTAGATCACCCAATGGGTGGTGGTGAAGGTAGAGCATCAGGTGGACAGCCTCGCAGCAGAACCGGCCAATACTCGAGAGGCTTGAAAACCAGAACCAGGGGTAAGTCAAGTGATAAATTAATCATTCAAAGAAGCAACGGTAAGAAACTAGCTAAATAATGTGAAAATGTGAAAATGACTCAATTGCTCAAAGTTTGGAGCTTCATTTTCAAATTTCTAAATTTTCAAATTTTCAAATTAACACATGGGTCGTTCAATTAAAAAAGGTCCTTACGTAGCGGCGAAGTTGGAAGGAAAAGTGCTTGCTATAAACGATGGTACTGCTAAGAAGTCTGTTATTAAAACATGGTCTCGCCGCTCTACTATCACCCCTGATTTTGTGGGACACACATTTGCTGTCCACAACGGCAACAAATTCATCCCAGTTTATGTAACAGAATTTATGGTAGGCCATAAGTTAGGTGAATTTGCCCCAACCCGTAACTTCAAAGGACACTCTAACAAGAAGCAATAAAAAAATAGTTACCAGTTACAGGTTTCCGGTTTCCGGTAACTAGTAACAGGGAACTGGAAACTTATAAAAAATGGAAGCAGTAGCAAAATTGATGAATTACCCCACTTCTCCCCGCAAAATGCGTTTGCTGGCAGATCTTATCCGTGGAATGGCGGTTGAAAACGCCATAGCTACTTTGGAACATCATCCAAAGCATCCGGCCACTCCGCTGGGGAAGTTGTTGAAAAGTGCCATTAATAACTGGGAGCAGAAGAATGAAGGTACTAGTGCAGCAGATGCAAGTTTGGTTGTAAAAACTATAATGGTTGACGGAGCTCGTACTTTACGTCGTATGCGTCCGGCTCCTCAGGGTCGTGGATACAGGATTCGTAAACGTAGTAACCACGTAACGATTATTGTCGATACTAAAACAACAGAAGTGTCTAAGAACGTGTATGGTTCTAACGACAGGGCTTTAAAAAATAATCATTCGTAAAACTTATATAACCAAAATATGGGTCAGAAAACAAATCCTATTGGTCTAAGGTTAGGTATCATCAAGGGTTGGGAGAGTAACTGGTATGGCAATCATAAAGATTACGCAGGTAAACTTATTGAAGACCATAAGATCAGAACATATCTGACTGCACGTATCAACAAGGGTGGTATAGCCAAAATTGTTATAGAGCGCACCTTGGGAAAGTTAATAATTACTATTCACACATCTAAGCCAGGTATCATCATCGGTAAAGGTGGTGGAGAAGTTGACAGAATTAAAGAAGAGCTTAAAAAGCTTACTAATAAAGAAGACGTACAAATTAACATACTTGAAATCCGTCGTCCTGAATTGGACGCAAATATTGTAGGAGATACAATTGCGCGTCAGATTGAAAACCGTATTAATTTCAAGAGGGCTATTAAGATGTCAATTGC
>JALYZZ010000327.1 GCA_030948675.1 Bacteroidota bacterium
CCTTGTATGATAATATCGCTCTTCCAAAGTTCATCCCAGGCTCTATTATGAAATTGCAGTAGCCGGTCGCGCCCTTCCAACTTGGCAAAAATAGTTAAACGCTCTGCTTCGTTCAGCGGGTCGTCGTCATGTGCTGATGTAATGGCCGAGCCAACAACAGCAAAATGATAGGTTTGTCCTGCTTTCAGCTTTTTTCTAAATTTAAGTAAGTGCATGTTGTTGTCCCACATCTCATGTATAACAGATGGTTCACTGCCATGAGGTTCATCAAACAAAAAACTGTTCGATGCTGCCATTAATAGTTTACCTGTAGGGCTTTTAGCCGTGGAAGTAAGCAGCGATATTCTAACGTGAGGGCGGTCGATCTCATTGTAATAGTTCTGCACATCTTTTAGCATATCCGGCGCTTCCATCACACTTGCTGGGGTAATCTCGATATCTTTTTTTGCAGTTATGGTTACATCAACCAACGCAGTATACGGCAGGTGACGGAGTGAATAGTGGGTGTAGCTAACAGTAGCTTTGTCACCAAAACTAAAATTGGTAGTCATGCCTGCGTGCTTCATATCAAGCACTTGTTGCACATGTTGTACCTGGTTGAAATTTTCTATTCTTGCACCATCTACTTCCAGGTACATGTTTACGAAGTTGAAGGTTTTTAAAATATTACTTACCCTGCCACGTCCATATAAGTCAAATGCTCCATTAAGAACCACATCCTTTACTTTAAAAGGCTCGGGAGATGAGACAATACCAATCATGCCATTGGCCACAGTCTCACCAAAATAGTTTGACGGGTTAATCGAACCCGCTTTTATAGTCCACGTGTCCTGTGCTATAGCTGCATGAAAATTGGTAAGAATTGCAATGAGAAAAAGCAATCGGTAAAACATTATTATTGATTTAGAAATGTATCGAAAGGGCACAAATCATTATTAAACGTGAATGTGTATTTATTGTTCGGTAGCTGAAAGCCGGATAAAAACAGCTTTTGAAGGCTCGTAGACTCAATTATTATCTCTGCTAATAATTTTTATTCTTACCAGTAAATTGTATTACGACAGTACTGTCGTTGTTTCTGGCAAGTATGTAGGCTTCCTTTCTGCCGATTTCTATTTTATTTATATGCCTGACCTGACCCTTTACCGTGAAACCATTCAGATCTTCACTTGCAAAAACTCCCCGTCCTTTATTAATCAATATGGTACCAATGTCTGCATCGTACCTGCCCATTTCAATGTTATTCTCATAATAATTACCGCCTAATAAGATGTCCGGCAAGTTATCATCATTTGCGTTTACAACAACTGCATCCCGATAAGAAGAAAGCTGTGCCTGCCATGGAAGGGGTTTTAAAGTAAAGTTCATCTTGCCATCATTTATAAGGATTGAGTTGGCAAAATAATCGGCCGAAAATCTTTTAGATTCAAGCAGTTTTTCTGTTGAAAACATATCTTCGAGAGAAGCTCTGGCAAAGTCTTTTGCGTATAAAAACTTTTTCTTTAAAACTGGTATTTGCTTTTCTAATTCTGCTTTGCTGGCAAATGGTATTTCTTTTCCATTTACAAAGTAGGTCAATAGCTGCTCACTTTTACCATTACCGTCAAAATCATTGTAATACAGCTTTACTGGTTCTTTCATTGACGCCTTAAGCCGGCTGTTTAATCCCAGGTTTCCTGCTATCAAATCAATATCACCATCATTGTCTATATCGCAGGGAGTGACAAAATTCCACCAGCCATTTCTATCGGTTAACACCCGTTTTGTAAATGTACCCTTGTTGTTGATAAATGCAACAATGCCTCCCCATTCCAGACTTACAACAATGTCCTGGTCTCCATCTTTATCTATATCGACTAATACACTGTTTGTTACAAAACCAATTGTTTTGAGGTCTGCTGCCCGGGTGGCTGTGACGTCTTTAAAATGTCCTGATCTATCATTTTGTAACAGATATGACTGCGGTACTTCGCCGTATTTCCCCGGCACTGTACGGCCCCCAATAAAAAGATCGATATACCCATCACCATCAAAATCACCGGCTACGACTGTCGATGCATTTACATACAACTGATTAAAAGCATTATTCATAATCGAAAAATGCATCTTGCCATCATTCATATAAATACGGGGGGCGAGATAAGCATCGGCACCTTGATATTCGTTGCCTCCACCTGCAACTACCAGGTCTTTGTAACCATCATTGTTTACGTCTGCCCAGGTTGCAGCAACGTTTTCAAACATGCTGTCACGGTTTAAAGCGGGTGCATCTAGTTTAGAAAATCTGCCACCAGCAGTTTGCAAAAAAATACCGCTGTGACCACCTTTTGAAGAACCGATAAAAACATCTTCCATACCGTCATTGTTTATATCCGCTACAGCTAAAGCAGGTCCTTCCGTTGAGAACATATGGGGAATTAAGGGCTCTCGGTCAAACTCAGAATAAACATTTTCTGTGTGCAAAAAGTTCAATCCTGTTTTATCGGTAATGTTCTCCACCACAAAACCACCGGCTTTTTTAAAAGACGTAATCCGGTTGAAGTCAAACTTTGGCAAGTGTTTTTGATAGCTTAATAAAACGGAAGAGGTGTCTTTTGAAATAGTTATGGGCTGATAAGTATTATCAGGC
>JALYZZ010000363.1 GCA_030948675.1 Bacteroidota bacterium
ACGCCACACCCTTGGGATGTGCTGCCTGAGACAGTTACTGAAGGTCAGGTTGTAAAAGGTAAAGTTGTAAATATTGAAGATTACGGTGCTTTCTTAGAAATCATGCCGGGTGTTGAGGGTCTTGTACACGTAAGTGAAATTACTTGGGCTAATACACCAATCAACGCTAAAGAATTCTTTAAACTTGGCGATGAGTACGAAGCTAAGATTGTAACGCTTGATAAAGATAGCCGCAAGATGAGCCTGTCTATCAAACAAATGACAGACGATCCATGGAGCACTATCGAAAATAAATTCCCGGAACACAGCAAACACCAGGGTCTTGTTAAAAATATCACTCCTTATGGTGTGTTCGTTGAACTGGAGCCAGGTATTGGTGGTATGATTCACATCAGCGATCTAAGCTGGTTAAAGCGTTATAATCACCCGGCTGATTATGTGAAAGTGGGAGAGAAGATCGACGTCATTATCATGGGCATCGATAAAGACAACCGCAAACTGCAGTTAGGCCACAAACAATTGGAAGAAGATCCATGGAATACTTTGGAAGGTACTTTCGGTATTGGTACTATTCACGAAGCAACAGTTACCCGCAAGGATGACAAAGGCGCTTCAGTGCAATTGCCTTATGGACTTGAAGGATTTGCACCTGCCCGTCATTTACTAAAAGAAGATGGAAAAAGCATTGGAGTTGATGAGCATGCACAATTTATGGTAATTGAATTTGACCGCAACGAAAAGCGTATTGTGGTTAGTCATACCCGTATCTGGGAGCAGGCACAGCAACAGGAGAAAGATGCTGCAAGAAAAGAAGCTCGTGTAGAAGCTGAAAAAACAAACAAGGCTGTTAAGAACATTCAAACTAAAGTTGAAAAAGCGACTTTAGGTGATCTTAGCTCTTTGGCTGCTATAAGAGACCGGTTACAACAAGAAGAAGGGGGAGAAAACAAATAGGCTTTTCTTTTTATATAGAAGATGCCCCTGGTGTTCCCGGGGGCATCTTCTATTTTATATCATTTTGACCGTTTGTTACCCATTGGAAGCATCGCAAAAAGAGTTTCTTCAGCAGACGCAAACGTTTCTTAGGCAACTCATTAAAGCTAACAATCGTTCGTATTTTACCTGTATCAAATCATTAATTTTCAACTGAATTTACTGCAATCTTAATAGCGGGTCTTTTTTTTGAATGTACATTTGCATTCTTTTTAAACCCAATCAAAGGGTTGCTAATTTTTTAGTTTATGAGTGCACCAAATAATAGACTTACTGTCGCGGGCCTTATAATAGCATTGGGAATAATTTACGGTGATATTGGTACCTCACCTTTATACGTATTAAACGCCATCACAAACGGAAAGATTATAAATGATTTACTTATTGTTGGCAGCCTTTCGTGTATTTTTTGGACCCTCACAATTCAAACGACGGTTAAATATGTGATTCTGACTTTAAAAGCTGATAATAGGGGAGAAGGCGGTATTTTTTCTCTGTTTGCTTTGGTACGAAGAAGAGGACGGTGGCTCGTTTTTACAGCCATGATTGGCGGGGCAGCATTGCTTGCAGACGGTATGATTACTCCCCCTATTTCCGTTACTTCCGCGGTAGAGGGTTTGAGAAATATTGATTTTCTCGGTTACATTTCAGACCGTACAATCGTTTACATTGTGGTTGCCATTATCTCAGGATTATTTTTCCTGCAACAATTTGGTACCGCCTCGATAGGGAAATTGTTCGGTCCGGTGATGGGCGGTTGGTTTTTAATGCTGGCTGTTTTAGGCTTAACTCATCTGTTTGATGACATCCACATCTTCAAGGCTCTAAATCCGTACTATGCTATCAAACTACTAAGTAGTTATCCAAAAGGCTTTTGGATTTTGGGGGCGGTTTTTTTATGTACGACCGGTGCTGAAGCATTGTATTCTGACCTTGGACACTGCGGTAAGGAAAACATCCGCTACTCCTGGATTTTTGTGAAAAGTTGTCTCATCCTAAATTATCTTGGACAAGGCGCGTGGTTGTTAAAGAACTACGAGGGAAGGTTGGTGTCCCAGGAAATGATCATTAACGGTTTTAATCCTTTTTATGGAATTATGCCTTCGTGGTTTGTTGTTCCCGGTATCATTATCGCTACTACAGCAGCGGTAATTGCCAGTCAGGCATTGATTAGTGGTTCGTTTACCTTAATTAGTGAAGCCATTCGCCTTAATCTTTGGCCTAAAATGAGGATTAAGTATCCAAGTGAGGCGAGAGGACAGTTGTATGTGCCGGGTATTAATACGCTGCTATTTTTAGGTTGTATAGGAATTGTGCTTCATTTTAAGAAGTCTACAAACATGGAAGCTGCTTATGGCCTTGCAATTACAATTTGTATGATCGCCACAACCATCCTTTTTGCTAATTTTCTTGTTTTGCATCGTACTGCACGCCTTTTTGTGTATTTATATCTCGCTGTGTATTTGTCTATCGAATGTTCTTTTCTTACTGCTAACCTCGACAAATTCCCTCACGGAGGATATGTAACGCTTATTGCAGGAGGGTTTTTATTTGCGGTAATGTACGTTTGGTATCGTTCGCGAAGGATTAAAAACCGGTATGTAGAGTTTGTAGCGGTAGACGATTACATTGGCCGCCTTGAAGAGCTTAGCAACGATAGAACAATTATAAAACATGCAACTCACCTGGTTTACATGACCAGCGCCGACAATCCAAAAGAAATCGAACATAAAATCATTCATTCTATATTAAATCGAAAACCAAAGCGGGCAGACATATATTGGTTTGTACACGTACACACAGTGGATGAACCTTATACAAGTGATTACAGTGTTAAACACATTATTCCTAATGACATTATACGCGTTGAATTCCGCCTCGGCTTTCGGATTCAGCCAAGAATAAATTTAATGTTCAGACAGGTTGTGCTTGATCTGGTCGCCAATAAAGAAGTAAACATTACCAGCCGTTATGAAAGTCTCGAACGCAATAATGTAGTGGGAGATTTTCAGTTTGTAGTAATGGAGAAATACTTAAGCAATGAC
>JALYZZ010000381.1 GCA_030948675.1 Bacteroidota bacterium
TTTTGCAACCTGTGTATTGTTAAAATCGTTGAAGTTGTTCATATAACACAAACCGTTTTAAAAGCGTCTGCTTTATAACTACTAAAATCGCATGCCTGTGCTGAATACAATGTGACAAAGGCTGATAGAATTACCTTCAGATAAACGAAATGCGTCGCAACGAAGATTAGCAGAAGAGGTGAAGCATGGTATCAAAAAAAATTTAAGCACACTTCTTGCCGAAAGCTTAATTATTGGGCTACTCCTTTTTATCACGCAGTCGCCACACTAACGCTTGCCGCCTTTCTCTCTCCTATTTGCTGACGCCACATAGCATAGTACAAACCTTTCTCCTCAAGCAGCTCATAATGATTTCCCGTTTCCGCCACCTTGCCTTGTTCTAAAACATAAATTCGGTCAGCGTGCATAATGGTGCTAAGCCTATGGGCAATTAAAACTGTTATCTGCTCTCTTTCAGATGAGATTTTTTTAATAGTACTTGTTATTGCTTCTTCGGTAATGCTGTCGAGAGAAGATGTAGCCTCGTCAAAAATTAGCAAATGCGGATGACGCAGCAGCGAGCGTGCAATGGAAAGCCGTTGTTTTTCACCACCGCTTAGTTTCAATCCACCCTCGCCAATAACAGTTTCAAGACCCTGTTCAGCACGGGTAAGAATATAATTACAACTGGCTTTTTTCAATACATCCCACAATTCTTCATCAGTAGCACCGGGATTGACAAACAAAAGATTTTCTTTGATTGTTCCTGCAAACAATTGTGTGTCCTGTGTTACAAAGCCTATCTGCCCGCGTAATTCATCAAAATCAATATCACTGCTGCTAACTCCGTTGTAAAAGATATGTCCCTCCTGGGGCGTATATAAACCAACGAGCAATTTTACCAGAGTGCTTTTTCCTGCTCCTGAAGGGCCCACAAATGCAATTGTTTCACCTTTCTTTACATCGAAGTTGATGTCATCAAGTGCATTGAATTGAGCAGTACGATGTTTAAAGCTGAGGTTTCTAAACTCAAGTTCATTGATGCCCCCCACCATTGCCGGATGGGCAGGTTTAGCTTCTACAGGCCGGTTTAAAAGATCGTGAAAGTTTTGAAGGCTTGCCTCAGCTTCGCGGTAGCTGATAATAATGTTACCCATTTCCTGCATAGGGCCAAATATAAAGAAGCCGTAAAACTGCAGCGCCAGAAACTGCCCCGGCGTTAATATATCGCGAAAGATGAGATATAGTAATACAAAGCTGATAACCTGCTGCAGAAAGTTTACCAGTGTTCCCTGGATAAAACTAAGCGTACGAATGCTCTTTACTTTACGAAGCTCAAGCCCTAAAATTTTGTAGGTATTGTTGTTAAGCCGCTTTACTTCCTGCTCTGTAAGCCCCAGGCTTTTTACCAATTCAATATTGCGCAAACTTTCAGTAGTGGTACCTGCCAAAACAGTCGTTTCCTTAACAATGTTCTTCTGTATTACTTTTATCTTTCTACTTAAAATACTTGTAACAATCGCAAGTATTATCATTCCTACCACATAAGTTGGCACAATGCTCCAATGTTTACTTGACGCATAAATAGAAACAAACACGATACTTACAATAATGCCAAAAAATATGTTTATAAAAAATCCGATAAATTTTTCCGTATCGGCTCTTACCTTGGTAAGTATTGAGAGCGTTTCTCCGCTGCGCTGGTCTTCGAAGTCCTGGTACGGCAGACGCATGCTATGCCGCAGTCCGTCTGTAAATATTTTAGCCCCAAATTTTTGGATGATCACATTAACTACATAATCTTGAAAGGCTTTTGCAATACGGCTAACCATAGCAGTGCCAATAAGAAGGCCCAAAAAATAAAATACACCTATAATGTAACCATGCTCTGTACGGGGCTTACCTGCCTTGTCAGCATGCGGATGAGTAGCAAGCTGGTCCATTATTTTACCAATAATCATTGGGCTAAATAATGAGAAGACCTGGTTAACAGAAGCAAGAAAAAGTGCCAGAAGAATGAACCACCTGAAAGGTTTTAAATATTGAAGTAGAAGTTTCATAAAAATAAATAATTGGGCAAAAGTCTGCATTTAAAGCTAATAAAATATAAACAGAACAATCAGGCCTTTGAACTGTTCTTTTTTTCCGCTTATAGAAAGGTTGTCTTTGCAAGTATTGATGCGAATAGAAAGCCATGATAATTTGTTTGACCTCACACGAACCACCTTGGATGTCGAGCAGCGTGTTGGCACTGGTGCAACACTATTTAAAGAGTTTGATAAAGCTGCTCCAAAACCAATTCTCTTCCGCTTTTATAATGGTATCCAGGGTGTTGTCAGCGTGCCCGGCAAATTTTTTTATATTACCAATTGCTTCATTAAAAGCTATTAGGTTCGCATCCTGCTGGTCACCCTCTATTTCACTCAGTTGGTTGAGCACTTTTAGCATGGGGTCAAGTTCGCGTTTCTTACGCTGATACATAATTAAAGTAGCTACTTTCCAAATATCTTTTTCTGCAGTAAAAAATTCCTTTCTTTCGCCGGGCACAATCACTTTTTGCACCAATCCCCAATCAATCAGTTCTCTTACATTCATGTTAGTGTTGCCGCGGCTTATACTCAGCAGTTCCATTATGTCTTCGGTTGTCAATGGTTGTGCTGCTACAATTAGTAAGGCATGAATTTGAGCCATCGTTCTGTTGATACCCCATTGGCTGCCTAGTATGCCCCAGCTTTGAATAAATTGAGCTTTTGCCTCTGTCAAATTCATCTTATAAAGGTAGAAACAGTTTCTAAAGTTTCAATATGTTTTGAAACGCTTTTCTCATCTTACAATTTAAGCTTAAAGCTAGTTGACAATTGAGGCAATAACTGCCAGGAAAAGGGGTTGTTGTGTGTGAATAGTTTAATGCGACAAAACAAACTTATTCACAGAAGCTTTAAAAAGGCTTTGTAAACGCATGAATATCGGCAATTCTGGTATTTGTAGCGCAACAATGAGTTTGAATGGCATAGAATTCGTAATGTGTCATCAAAACATCAAAACAAATGATTATGAAGAAAAAACTTTTAAGTGCAGCGGTAATTTCAATGATGTCTCTTGGGGTAATGGCACAAGTGAGGCATTCAACAAAGACTACATCTTCTCCGGAGAGAGAGGGAAATTTTATCATAAAAGGTGGTCTTAATCTTGCAAACATTTCGGTAACGCCCAATGGAAGGGTTGACCAGGCTAATGCTTTGAAAACATTTGTGGTCGGCATTGGTTATGACATTCCACTTTGTGAAAGTTTCTCTATCCAACCTGGTTTGCTATATACTGGCAAAGGGGCTAAAACCCAGTATGGTCAGGAAAGCAATACCGGCTTTTATTACAAAGCCACATCAAACCCGATGTACCTGGAACTGCCGGTAAACTTTGTTGGAAAAATTGCGTTAACTCAAACTTCCAGCTTTTATTTAGGTGCCGG
>JALYZZ010000390.1 GCA_030948675.1 Bacteroidota bacterium
GCAATTAAATTGAAAGAATTGCCCAAGCCCCAAATCAAACCACCTAAAATGCCTGTTAAATGTGTACCGAAATTGCCTTTGAAATATTCAGCATAACTGGTTGGCCCGCCAACAAAAGGTTTTTTTATAAGAATGGTATTGAAAATAAAATTACTTAAGAAGATACCAACAGAAAATACAAACACCGCCGTATAAGGAGTCATCTTTCCAATGGCAGGTGAAGCGAAATTTTCAAGGTCCATTGAAGCAGCAATAAAGCGGTAGAAGAACGACATCAGCACACCTGCTATCACCGATAGCAAAATTCCTTTGCCTGAAACTTTTGTATCGCCTGTATTTTTTTTCCTGTAAGCGGCAGCATTAATTAATATAGCGATCGTTACAAGTGCCACACCTGTAAACAACATTATGGGCTCTCCTTTAGCCGAAGCTGAATAATTTACCAGCACACCTAACACCAATGCTAAGCCAATAGCGACCGGAAATGCAACCGACATTCCAGCAATAGCAATAGCTGCAGAAAATAAAATATTAGCCGCATTAAAGATTACGCCGCCAAGTAAAGCGCTTCCAATGTTTGAAGAGCTGGCCTGCATTAAATCCGTAATAAAACTTCTTCCTTCCGTACCGAAGCTTCCCAGAGTAAGCGCAGAAATAATTGAGAACAGGAGGATACCAATTACATAGTCCCAATAAAATAATTCGAACCGCCATGTTTTGCTGGCAAGCTTTTGTGTGTTAGCCCACGAGCCCCAGCACAGCATGGTGATGATGCAAAAGAGGATGGCTGTTGAGTAAGATTGAATGATAAACATATTTAGGGTTTGATTGTTCCTGGTTATATGGATGTTTCAAGTCCCGTTTGTTCGTTTATTTCAGTACGGTAAGGGGCTGATGATTGCGCACCTAAACGTGTTACTGAAATAGCCGAGGCTTTGCATGCAAAGCGGGTAGCTTCCACTATATTTTTGTTTTCAGACAGGGCTACTGCAAGTGCACCGTTAAATACATCTCCGGCAGCGGTGGTATCTATAGCTTCTGCTTTATTAGCTGGTACGTGTGTGTATCTACCTTCACTTAAAACGAGTGCGCCGTCAGGTCCAAGCGTTACAATTACATTTTTTACACCTTTGTCTCTTATAGCTGCTGCCGCTAATTTCGCAGACTCTACATCGGTTACTTTTATGCCGCTAAGTACTTCTGCTTCATTTTGATTAGGTGTAATAACAGAGATATGTGGAAACAACGATTCAGGTAATTGACATGCAGGTGCAGGATTTAATATGACCATCCTTTTATTTGCCGCTGCAGTTGCGGCAACATATTCTACTGTTGCTAACGGTATTTCTAATTGTAACAAAACAATGGAAGCTTGTTCAATAACAGGCAATGCATTTTGCAGGTCTGCTGTACTTAAAGTTGCATTTGCTCCCGATGCTACAACAATGCAATTTTCAGCATTTTTATCTACCGTAATCAAGGCCACACCTGATGGATTTTCAGGGTCAGACAACATATAAGAAGTGTCAATTCCTTCATCTTTAAACAACTGAAGCGCCTGCTGACCAAAAATATCGCAGCCGGTTTTACAAATAAAAGTTACATCGCCACCAAGGCGTGCGGCAGCAACAGCCTGGTTGGCACCCTTGCCTCCGGCGTTCATGAAAAACACACCACCTAAAATTGTTTCCCCGGGCGATGGCAGATGATTTGCTTTTATCACCATGTCAGTATTTGAACTTCCTACTACAACAATTGATGGTTTCATACTTCTTAATTTCAATCGTTTATCGTTATGTTTTATACCGCTTTATTCAAGCGATATTTTTATGTTACCGGCAGTTGTATTTCATGGCTTCATCGTTGCCACGCTCGGTTCAACTTCAGTTTTTCACAGCTACGGTTCAATGGCCAGGCTCCGTGCTTTAATAAGGCTGATCAGCTTAATGGATAAGGCTTTTCCTCACCCCGTTTCAACACAAATTCTTCCAACAGAGTTTTAGCCCACGCACGCAATTTTCACCAACCTGCGTTGTGGGTATCTGACTTACAGCCTCTGTTGCAGCGGCAGAACATAAATCCTTTATAAATCTTCTCCGTTTCATCATCGTTGAGCTTTTCTTATTTTCCAATCTGCAATACAAAATGTTTCTTTTACTATTCCTTGCAAAATGTAAAGTATCCTTTAAAAAAACATATCAACCCTACTTTTTAATAAAGGAGACAGTGCTTGTATGTTCGCTGTTGCTGTAAATGATAAAATATTGCCCTGCACTTAAACCGGATACATCTATACTTCTCTGTGCAGACCCAGGCGCTATAGCATACTCATTTATTTTTTTGCCATCTGTTGTTACTATTAGTAAAGAAGCACGCACTGCTGCTGGCGGATAGGAGACCGAACAATTGTTCGACACCGGGTTAGGGAAAATCTTCATGCCAGTTGCTTTAAATCTGTCGACCTTTAAAGTAACTACTTTGCTGTATTTGAAAGAGCCATCTCTATCCGCATATCTTAACCGGTAAAATGATAGGCCGCTTTTTAAAGAAGCATCAGTAAATGAGTAGTAACTCCTGTTGATATTATTTTCAGCCTGTACATTTCCTATAGTTGTGAAGGTACTGCCATCACTACTTTTTTCTATTGAAAATTCTTTAGCATTGATCTCTGAAGTGGTTTCCCAGCTTAAAATACCCCTGTCTCCTGAAAGGGTACCTGTAAATGATAACAACGTTACCGGCAACGTACTATTCGCTTCTTCTATCATTACAATATCATCAAAGTAAGTTGGTATGTTGCTGTTGCCTAAAAAGAATCTTAAAGCTACCGAACCCGTATAGGTGCTGGTATAGGCGTAAAACCCATAGGTTGCCTGCGTGGTAGTAATGCTGATTGTCTTGCTGAAAATTGTTGAATATGGTGAAGCATTTTGTAATATCCGCAATCCTATTGTACGAGCTGCATCTGCATTTGCTTTAAATGTAATTAAATAGTTTCTGTCTTTTACCAAAAACACATCAGTACTAAGCTGCACATTGTCAGAGCTTGTAGTGGTGCCAAGATTTGTAATAGTTACCTTACCCACATTGGTTGACGAACCTGCCATTGGAACAGATTCAACAATTGAAGTAGCGCCGTTTTTATTAGAGAAAGCCCATCCTGAAGTATTTACATCAAAAGTTGGATTCTTGACCATATTAGTGCCGGGAGGTGGCAACACAGGTGTAACAGTCAAAGTTTGTGTTACGCCACGGGCAGGGTTGGTAGCAGCATCACCAGCCTGTGTTGCAGTAATGTTGGATGTACCTGTGTTTACAATATGAATTTGCCCATTCACTATTGTTGCAACACTTGCGTTCGAACTGGTATAGCTAACAACTAAACCCGCGCTTGATGATGCACCCGGATTAAAATCCGAACTACCGATAACTTTAACCGGAATGGGGTTGAACGTAATGGTTTGTGTTGCCTTGTTTCCATCATATCCATAACCGGAAATGGAAAAAGTATAGGGGTTTTTATCCGGGTCGCTGTTGGCAATAGAAATGGTGCCTGTATAATTAGCGGGTGATGCAGA
>JALYZZ010000397.1 GCA_030948675.1 Bacteroidota bacterium
TTATATCGGGAGGACAGGGATTGGCGGCAAAAAAATCAAAGTCTTGTTTAGCAAGGCCTTCACCTATTAAATACTCCCAAAGCGAATGGTTCTCATTTATTTTGCCCGACAGTATGTCAAAAGATAGCCAACGGCGTTTGTTCTCAAAGTTAGCCTGGTATCGGAGATTGTACGAACTTTGTGTTTTGCCAATATCTTCTGTCTGTACCAGCTTTGCTGCCGGATTTATTTTCCTGATAGCCTGCATTGCCAGGATAATACCCTTGCACTCTGCAAGTAATATTTTTAGAAAATCCAGGGTATTTGCCTTATGCGGATACCAATGCCCATAGAGTCCGCAGAAGCGGGCTGTTGTCAGCGGCTCATTCACAGGCGTATAATATTCAATCCATGGAAACTGCAGGGCTACTTTTTCTGCAAATTCGCCTAACCCACTTGCAAAACTTCCATCAAAAAAGTCTGCATACACAGGGCCGCTGCCGTGATGAACCAATCCAATGATTGCTTCTATGCCCTCTTGCTTTAGTTCATGTAGCCTTGACGATGAATCAGTCCAATCTATCATTGAATCTGCATGCGGTGCATGCTTTTCCCATAGTACCGGGTATCGAAGTGCTTTAATTCCCAGTTCTGCAAATCGTTTAATGTCTTCCGGACCCCGGGCATAGTGACCAGAGAGAACTAACTGGTCCATGTAGTTATCGCCAACCCTGTTAAAAGAACATTCTATTCCTCCCCATACCTCTATTTTGCTATTGGTATACTCTTTCTTCATCTATTTGCAGTTTGGTGGACAATTCGGACTGCATGATTTTTTTAAATGTAGTTAGTGCCTGCGCAATCACCTGATCCATGTTATAGTAACGGTAGGTAGCCAGGCGTCCTACAAAGGAGGTATTGGTTAACTGACTTGCCAGCGCCGCATATTTTTTATACAGCAAGTCGTTTTCCGGGCGCGGTACCGGGTAATATGGATCTCCTGTTGCTTCAGGATATTCGTAGACCAAGGTTGTTTTGTCGTGCTTTTGTCCGGTTAGGTGTTTGAATTCTGTAATTCTGGTAAAACCATAATCATTTGGATAATTGATGGTGCCTGCTTCCTGGAATTTCGGTGTTTCTACTGTTTCAAATTTGAAACGCAAAGACCTGTAAGGAAGCTTGCCATACTTGTAGTTGAAAAATTCGTCGATAGGACCAGTAAAAATCAGTTTACGAAATTTCACCTCGTTCATCACCTCTTCATAGTCAGTATTAAGCATGATCTTAATGTTGGGATGCGAAAGCATTTTTTCAAACATTTTCGTATAACCGTGACCGGGCATCGCCTGGAAAGTGTCTGTGAAATACCGGTCATCTTTGTTCGTTCTCGTAGGCACCCTGGCAGTTACTGACGCATCTAGTTCAGAAGGATCAAGATCCCACTGTTTGCGGGTATATCCTCTAAAAAATTTCTCGTATAATTCCCTTCCGACTTTGCTTACAACCACGTCCTCAGAAGTCTTTACAGGGTATACTTTTTCGGCCCTTGATGCCAGAAACTCCTCTACTTCCAGACCGTTCAGGTTTAATCCGTAGTACTTGTTAATGGTATTCAGATTAATGGGAATAGGCAGTAATTGTCCGTCAACGTTGGCCAGTACCTTATGCTGGTAATTGTGCCATCCTGTAAACTTGCTTAAGTAATTAAATACGTCTGTAGAGTTTGTATGAAAAATATGAGGACCGTATTTGTGCACCAATATGCCGTCCTCGTTGTAAAAATCGTACGCATTGCCACCAATATGATTTCTTTTATCTATGATCAAAATTTTCTTATTGCCGACAGAAGCCAGCCGTTCGGCTAACACGCTTCCTGCAAAGCCAGCACCTACAATCAGGTAGTCGTAGGTATATTTTTCGGAAGGACGGGCAACAGTCTTGTTCTTTTTCTGGTTGGCAATAGTTGCATTTATTCGTTTCATCATCTCCATAAACGTGGAGCTCCAGCTCTTATCAGCAAGAAATTCATCTACTTCAGGCAGCCAGTTACTCCTGTTCATTTGCATATATTCTTCTGATGCCGCAACAAATTCTTCTGCTGTAGATCCTATTTTTACGATCCCTTTGTCACCATAGGGATTAATTACATCAGTAATAGGGGTAGATACAACAGGCACGCCTGCTGCAAGATACTCAGGTGTTTTAGTGGGGCTGATAAAACGGGTAGAGTCATTAATCGCAAAAGGAATAAGCGCTACGTCCCATCCGGACACATAATGAGGCAACTGATCGTAACTCTTGCCGCCAAGTAAATGTACGTTGGGCAGTTTTGGCAGGGTTGCCGGATTTATTTTAACTACTGGTCCTAACAGTACAAAATTCCATTCTGGCCGCAGTTCTGCCATTCTTTTAATGAGTTCAATGTCAAATCTTTCGTCTATGACTCCGTAAAATCCAAGTTTAGGTCCTTTTATATTCTTTTGATCTTCAGGATCATCTTTAACACTTCTTGCCTGCTCAAAGTGTTTTTTGTCAATACTGCTTGGAAAAGGGTAAATATTTTTATGCTTATCCTTTTTATATTCATACAAGCATTGTCCGCCGGTAAAGACAATGTCTGCTTTTTTAAATAAATCATTTTCAAAGTCCGTAAGCCGTGCAGGTGCGTTTTTGAAGTGAGAAAGCTCGTCCATGCAATCATATATTGTAAGCGCAGGCTTTATATGTGCCGAAAATGCCAGGGCCATCGGCGTGTAATACCAGAAAATAAATTCGTCTAAATTCTTGTTTTTTAGAAACCTGTCTAATAAAGTTTTTTGCAATCTTTCTGTTTCTTCTTGAGAAATACCAGCCGGTAAATGCGGTCTAACAATCCAGAGATTATCAGCTTTAGGAGTAAAAGATAAAGTAGGTTCACCAGGAGCGTTATGATAAGGCTCTTCAACAAAATAGACAGTAAACATAGTAGCGAAGCGGGAAATCAGGTGCTGAGGACGTTGATAAACGAAATCCCATCGTAGGTGCGAAAAACAAATAAGGGTAGAAGGAGTGTTTGAATGCCCGTCTAAGTTGTAGCCATTATTAGTTTTAAAAGTACTGTTAGTTACCTCCATAGTTTCAATGTTATGTTTTAAGGTCAGAGATTGTGATACATGGATGTATACAGTATTAAATACGTGCCATTCTTTTTTTCAATGTCAAACAGATTAAAAAATTTAATATCAAACATTTCGTGAGGATTTTGAAAAAAAGGCAGTCTGCTCTTGGGGAAATAACTGCCCAAGTGTTTAAACTTTTACTACTACTACATAAACAAACTTTTCCAGAATTTAAAGGAGCCACTTTACTTTTTTAGAAGCAAAATTTAATACGAAAGGAAATTGATTGTTTTTTCACAAGTTATACATATTTGGCGGTGAAATTGTTAGTAATGTAAGGGGATCGATTTTTTCGGAGTGTTTCTTGTAGCCGAGATAGGCTTAGCGTATTAGCAGCATAGTTTAAAATAGAAAAGTGCATCTGATTGCAGACGCACTTTTCTTATATTCAAGAAACATCATTTTTAGGCCGAAACCTGATCCTCTATTTCATCCATTGAAATAGAACCATGACTTTCATCATAGGTACATTCTCCCTTTCTAATAACCAATATTTGAGGGCTTTCGTGAAATACGTCAAAAGCAGCAGAAACTTTGTTGCTGATGTTACGGTGAGCAATAAGGTCCAGGTAATAAAAATCGGCATTTTCGGGTGCAAGGCTCCTTTCAAGTCTTCCTTTTGCCATTGAGCTGATGCTGCAACGCGTACTATGTTTAAAAATAACCTGAGGTCTAAAATGTGATTGCTCAATAATGTTATTCAACTGATCCTCTCTTTTCAGTTCAATCCAATTCATACTAAATTAAGTTTTTTGACCGGTGCTAATAATTATGCTTTGTAAAAATACCGCGGATTATGAGAAGGGCAAGTGCTCCTGCTCGAGGCGCAGGCGGTAAGCATGCTACCTAAGAGTATGACAGAAACAATTGCAATAAATGTCTTTTTCATAGTTATCTTGTTAGATAAATAAACGGTTATTTTGCAGCAGATATTTCAAAGATAAAAAATTTAATGAAAGTTCACTTCATATCGATTGGGGGCAGTGTAATGCACCAGTTAGCAATCGCATTAAAAAGAAAAGGCTACCAGGTTACCGGAACAGATGACGAGATTTTTGAACCCAGCAAATCAAACCTGCAAAAGGAAGCTTTGCTACCTAAAGCGCCTGGTTGGTATCCCGAATTAATTACACCTGATCTTGAAGCGGTTATATTGGGAATGCATGCAAAAGCAGACAACCCCGAAATAAAAAAGGCGCAGGAGCTCGGATTAAAATTGTACTCTTTTCCAGAATATATTCTGAAAGAAAGTACCG
>JALYZZ010000403.1 GCA_030948675.1 Bacteroidota bacterium
GCAATGTGTGGCAAAGCTTATGATCCCAGGTTTATATACGCGTGGCCATCAGCAAAAATAGCTGTAATGGGTGGCGAACAGGCCGCAAAAACTATGTTACAAATACAAGTAGCCGGATTGAAAGCTAAGGGACAGGAAGTAACTCCCGAAGCAGAACGGGAATTATTAAACCAACTTAAGGCACAATATGACAAGCAAACTACTGCGTTCTATGCCGCCGCACGGCTATGGGTAGATGAAATTATTGATCCCCTCGATACAAGAAAATTGATCTCTGAAGGCATTGCTGCAGCAAACAATCAGCCGCATATAGAAAAATTTAGTCTGGGACTACTACAGGTATAGTAGAAATCGAAGAATCATTTTATAGGGTTGCAGGAGCCTCTAATGCAACTGTCAGCTTTTTTTGCTTCTTTTGTTGCCTAAAATTAATACCATGTCCACTCCGCTAACTATTTTCCAGGTTGATGCCTTTACATCCCGGTTGTTTGGTGGAAATCCGGCAGCGGTATGTCCCTTAGAAAAATGGCTGCCAGACGATATAATGCAACGGCTTGCAGCAGAAAACAATCTAAGCGAGACCGCTTTCTTTGTGAAAGAAAATGATGGGTTTCAGCTGCGTTGGTTTACTCCTGAGTTTGAAATTGACCTGTGCGGGCACGCAACGCTTGCCACAGCTTTCGTGCTTTTCAATTACTTGCACTATCCCCAGGAAGTAATAAAATTCAGCACCAAAAGCGGATTGCTCGAGGTGCGCCGGAAAGGGGAATTGATTGAACTAAATTTTCCAAGCAGAATGCCGCAGCCGTGTATAGCACCTGAAGCACTCTTAAAGGGAATTAATTTCCCACCGTTAAAAGTACTTAAATCGAGAGATTATTTTTTGGTATACGAAGATGAAGATATCATTAAACAGATTATCCCCGATTTCAACTACCTCAACCAGGTTAAAGCTGTAGGAGTTATAGTCACTGCTGCATCTGCCGAAGTTGATTTTGTTTCGCGCTTTTTTGTTCCCAATTCTGTTATTGGCGAAGACCCTGTTACAGGCTCTGCACACTGCAATCTCATTCCTTACTGGGCAAAAGAATTAAATAAAACAACTCTCACCGCAAAGCAGTTATCATCGCGCGAAGGCGAATTATTCTGCGAAGACCGGGGTGAACGGGTAACAATGGCCGGCAATGCAGTCTTATACTTTAAAGGAGAATTTTACATATAACATGTCCGTAAACGGTCACCAACTTATAATTTATACTGATGGTTCGAGTCGTGGCAACCCTGGACCCGGAGGCTACGGGGCGATCTTAATGTGGGGCGATAAGCGAAAAGAACTCTCCGCTGGCTATCGCAAAACGACTAATAACCGCATGGAATTGTTGGGGGTAATTACTGCGCTAGAAAGCCTTACCAAAAAAAATATTCCTTTAACTATCTATACCGACAGTCAATACATAGTAAAAGCGGTGCAGCTAAAATGGCTGGACAAATGGATAAAAACAAATTTTTCGGGAGATAAAAAAAACAAAGATCTCTGGCTGCGCTTTTACAACATTGCAAAAGATTACCAGATAACTTTTCAATGGGTAAAAGGCCATGCAGACAATCCTTTAAATAATCGTTGCGATCGGCTGGCCACCACCGCTGCTGATGGAAAAAACCTACTCATTGATGAGGGGTATGAGCGGGAGACACGCAATCTAAATTAAGTTTTTGAACAATAGATGACAGTTGCGTTTCCTATTTCTGCCGCCCTCATTGATTGCATTATATGCGACTTTTTACCTTTTTTCCCTAAAATATGTTCTCATTAATAACACTGACAACAATTCCCAAATAATTGTATAAACATTTCATATATGAAAACTACTTGTAGCTGGAGCGGGGGAAAAGACAGTTGTTTTGCATTGATGCAGGCAATTAATCACGGGTATGAACCCAAAGCGTTGCTGAATGTTTTGAATGAACATGGAGAAATATCCCGTAGCCATGGAATACCTGCGGATATTCTAAAAGCACAAGCTGCAAGAGCAGGGCTGCCAATGTATCTTTTTCCCAGTAGCTGGCAGGATTACGAAAATAAATTTGTGCAAGCTTTGCAATTGATTACTAAGCAGTACGAACTGCAGTACGTGGTGTTTGGAGACATAGATTTGCAGGCTCACCGTGATTGGGAGGAAATGGTTTGTGCAAAAGCAGGCTTGAAAGCAGTATTGCCACTGTGGAAACGGGGACGCAGAAAATTGGTAGATGAAATGCTTTCATGTGGAATAGAAACTATGATTGTAAGTTGTAATGAAGCGATGGGTGAACGGTTTTTGGGCAAAATGCTGACACCAATACTGATTGATGAGTTGGAAGCATTAGGTATAGATGCTTGTGGAGAGAATGGCGAATACCATACGTTAGTACTCAACTGCCCACTATTTTCCGAACGATTGGACGTGCAGGTTGCTAACAAAATCCTCCATGAAAAATACTGGTTTTGCAGTTTGGTTCTCGCCCATTAAACCTAACCCAAACTTTGTATTTATTGCTGCTTTGTACCAACCTCAGTTCTTCTTTTGCTTGTCGTGCCCATAGTTCTCAGGCAACTGGCTACTTGCCTTTACTTATGGCGTGTCCCACTCCTAGTTGCTTGCAGATTTGTTTATCACGAAACGGTAAGGAGCTCGTGGCAAGCTGTAAAAGATACAGGTGTCAATAATAACAATATTTTTCTCATGCCCACATTTGTTGATTAAATACTTATATCACCAAGCTGATGCGAGCAATATCTCTGGCAAGAGTGCGGGCTATAAAAAAAGCCGCTTAAATAATCAATTGTATAAGAGAATAACACAACAAAAAACCCATGAAAAACGACTGCCGGAAATAAAAAAAACCCGCCATCAAAGGCAGGGATTTCTAAATTGAAAAAGTGAGCTGTTGCCGTTATGCAATTGCTTTTTGCCCGGTTGTTTTTCTTGCCATTACCAAATAGACGGCAAACAGAAGGCATGAATAAAAAATATTCCCCATAATTGAGTTGAGAATGAAATTTCCAAAGAATTCATTTTTATAAAAAGGAATGGCAGCAGCGTAACAAGCAGCTAATCCTGCAAACGATTTAGGATAAAAATTGCTGCTAGCCCATACCCCAAGGTTTGATAGCACGAAGAAGATAGCGCCGCTCCACACAGCAGCTAAAGCAATATTTGCAACCGATCTTTTTTGAATGAAAGTTGCCAAAGCAGTGATCACCAGAAAAGCGGCATATACAAAATATTGAGTAGTGCCATAGAAGCCTTTTGTATCAGTAAATAATTGCAAACCCACATCTGATAGCAACAGAGCACCAAGTGGCAGCAAAAACGCCAGCTTTTTATCTTTAATAACTGACCCTCCAAAAATAGCCATTGCACCAACGGCTGTAAAATTAGGGGCATGCGGAAACAATCTTGTAAAAGCGGCAGCAACGATTAATAAACCTGCTGAAAGAACGAGTGCATTATTTTGTTTGTTCATTTTTTGTTTGCTTGTGACTGCAAAAATAGCCTAAATTTTCAAACTTTTTATCAGCACATTCGATTAACGGAGGTTTGAAATAAGTCAGTCTTTTTCTTGCAGTGGTACAAAGGCTTTGTATAAGACAACATTTTCAATGCCCCGGATCGTGTACGCTTCGTTAGCAAGTACCACAAACGCTTCACCCTTCTTACAAGTAATCTCATCGCAATTTGCCTCACCCTGCATCACCAGAAAAATTTCCGTTGACTTACTTTTTGACACATACTCTCGACCATTTTCTAATTTTATCGTGCTGATTCCAAAATCTTGTACTGGCAATGGGTAAGCAATCTCGCCGCTTGTTAATACTTCACCAGTTAAAATGTTAGGTTCAATGCCCTCAAAAACAATGTGTTTAAGCAGTTCAGGTACATCAATGTGTTTTAGCGTTAGTCCTCCCCGAAGTACGTTGTCACTATTGGCCATCAGCTCAATATTCTGCCCTTCAAGATATGCATGCGGCACGCCCGCACCTTGAAAAACTGCCTCCCCCTCTTTTACATGTACAATATTGAAAAAATAAATTGAAAAAATGCCTTTGTCGATATTGCTTGCTGGCAGCACGCCATTGTACAGTTTAGCCACCCAATATCCTGGTTCTTCCTTAGTATGTGGAGTAGTAATTTCCCGCTCGACCAACGATAATAATAATTCATCGGCCTCTTCCCGGGGCATTTCCATCACGGCTTTGTATAATTCGTAATACCCTCCATCTGCAAAAATTTTACTAAGAAAGCTAAACTCCGGAACCAGGTCCAGCACTTGCTGCAACGCTTCCTCTTTTTTAAATCCGTGCAACAACCAAAAATCACCCAAAGCAATCATTACTTCAGGTTTGTGATTTTTATCTTTGTAGTTGCGATGCGAAGCGGTAATCGCAATACCTTTAGCGTGCTCTCTCTCATAGCCTTTACTGGCTTCGTCCTTTGTCGGATGCACTTGAATAGAAAGCATTTCGCGCACATCCAGCACCTTTAGCAAATATGGCAATTCACCAAACTGCTCCCATACCTGTTTACCCAAATGCCCTACCGGCTCCTGCTGAATGAGGTTGTACCATTCCTGCAAACCATCTTCAGTTTCCAACTTTCCGGACGCACTGGGATGCGCCCCCATCCAGTATTCGGCGCATGGTTTCTTTTGCAAGTTTTCAAATCCAAGAAGTTGTGGAATAAATTCACAACCACCCCAGGCGTAGTGCTGCACTTTGCCCTGAAGTTTGAATATCTTGTTTTTCACTATATTAATGTTAATTTACCTGTGCCGAAAATAATAACAATATGGCAGAGCACAATGAAACAGGTTT
>JALYZZ010000425.1 GCA_030948675.1 Bacteroidota bacterium
CTCATTCGCTTTGTATCAGTTGTTTCCTTAGTTGAAAATATTTGCACACAATTCGATTTTAACCTGTTTTTTTCTTTGGCTCTAATTAAGCGGGCGACCACCTTTTGTAACTCTTGACGGCTGAATAACCTTGCTTTAATTTTATTGCTAGCTGCAGTTGGCTTTACTAATTGGTTACGGATTGCTTTTTTTGTTGCCAAAACCGGTTTTTGCGGTCGCATCGGCACTGTGTCAACTAATTTTTTTTCAGTTTTTGTCAGCTCTGTCGCTGCCTTCGTTGCTGTGTCTTCTTTTTCAATAACGGCAGTGGAATCTTCTGCAGGCAGTAGGGGAGTGCTGGGCTGTTCTATTTTTAGTTTGGGTTGTTTAGTCGTATCAAGCCCTACAGTTTCTACTGTTTTGGTTGCTGCTAATGGCTTATTTTCAACTATAGTCGACTTATTTTCTTTGTCTTGATTACGGTGCAGATAAGCAACAATAGAAAATGTACCCACGATGCCCAATAACGCTGCTAAAATTGCGAGTCTCATCACCCACTTAACCATATTAACTTCTTGTATTAAAAATAAACTCTGTTCAATAGAAAAAAGTGTGCTTTAAATAGAATAAGTGGCAAAATGGATTTTTATGCGAAATGTGTGAAGATAGTATTTCAGAAACCTTGCCGTAATACTTTTTAATTGTTCAGCGATTTTTTACTGTTTCTTTCCGGTCAAAAAATATTTTACGTAACTACTGTCAGGTTTCTTTCAGATTAAATAACCTTTTTTAGGCCCTATTTATAGAAAACTGGCTTTACAGTAAAACCAGATTTTCGCAACAAATTTATTATTCCTGTTTCTCCTCCCAGGTGCCCTGCTCCAAATGCAAAGAAGGTGGATGTTTTTTTCGCTTCCCCGCCAATCACGGGTATCCATTTACGATTGCGGTTGATGAGTAATACGTCCTGGTATTCGCCAAAATCTTCTTCTTTTGCCGTCAGTATGTTTAACTGATCAATATCCTTATTTTTATACACCTCAAGCATCTTCTGAAATTCTGCTTTTGCACTATCTACATTTAAGAGCGTTTTTACAAGCATATCTGCCTGCACCTTGTACGGTATCTTTTCGAAAACATCCATTTGATCCTGTAATTTTTCAAGTCCTTTTATTTCCATCGACTTGTCTTTTGCCATTGTCTCAAAAACTGTCTCCCAACTTACCGGAGTACAGCCAAGCAACGAGGGATAAAGCATTGACATAATCAAAAGTGGTTTTGCAGTATTCAGCATCTTCAAAGGCATACCCGTAGAATTTTTGAAAACAGCATCTACTTTTTCAAAACTATTTCCCATTAGTGTTTCCAGCGTTGAAGAGTCTTTCATTTGCATTCCTGCCATCATCTGCTGCATGATATTAGGATCATCGAGGTCTACTTCTAAAAATAACTGAGAGGTAGTTCCAAATGTTTCTTTTACAAGATCAGGAACTTTTAGCTGGTCGGTACACATTAAATGGATAGTACCAAAGAGGTATGAAGGCTTTAAAATTCCTTTTCCCGACACTTGCCATAAAAGGGTTTTTTCTTTTGGAACCTGTGCTATAGAAGTAGCCAGCAGGGTTAAAAAAGCCAGTAACAGCGTACAACCTTTTCTCATAAAGTTATTTGTGGTGAAAGTACAACCAGAACAGAAACTGGTAGTAAAGCCTCGATGTTTGTGAAAAAAATAAACCCGGCGTAAAAACACCGGGTTTCACAAAACCAAAACCAACTGCTATGAAACATTCTTTATATAAACCAATAGTTAAACGGCTTTTTGCCTGTTAAGTTTAATAGGTTATTGAATTGATATTTGTTTTGGAGCATTTTTAACTTCTTCTTTTTTAGGAACAAAAACGCTTAAAATACTGTTTTCATATTTAGCCTGTATACCGTCGGCATTTACCTTTTCATCCAGGCTAAAAGAACGCTTAAAACTTTGGAAAGACCACTCTTTTCTTATCGGCTTTACATCTTTCGATTCATCCTGGGTTTGCTTTTCGTAGCTAACAATTAATAAACCGCTTTCTACACTAATCTTAAAATCCTCTTTGTTTCTTCCGGGAACAATAAATTGCAGGTTGTAGCCATTTTCAGTTTCACTAATGTTTACAGGAGCAACTGAAGTGCTTTTAACATCATTCCCCCAGGTGGTTGGAAAAGTGTTAAATAATTCATCGAAAACACTAGTTAAGCCTTTGTGTGCAGGATAAGTTTTTGTAAGTATCATAATTGTATTTTTTATTTTGATTGGCTTATTTAAATCAAAGCGTATACCTTTTTGAAAATTAAGTTGAAAAGTCACAAGCAAAGATTAAATTATGACATAACGTCTTATTTGTTATATTTTTAATGACATAATTACCATTAACATTCCTTTTTTTACTCTTTATTACATTTCTTCGTATTTTTGTTGCTAGATCAAACATTTAAATTCAAAGAAATGTATCCAGAAGAAATAGTATTACCAATGAAAGCCGAGCTTACAGAAAACGGTTTTGAAGATTTAGATACACCTGAACTCGTTGATGAGTATATAAATAAGGAAGGAACTACATTAGTGATGATTAATAGCGTGTGTGGCTGCAGTGCAGGCTCGGCCCGTCCGGGAGTGTTAATGGCTGTTGCCAATGCTAGTAAAAAACCTGAAAATCTTGCCACCAGTTTCGCTGGTTTCGACACTGCGGCAATACAAAGAGTTCGGCAACATTTAATGCCTTATCCTCCATCGTCGCCTGCTATTGCATTGTTTAAAAATGGCGAGTTGGTTCACTTTATAGAAAGGCACATGATTGAAGGAAGACCAGCACAAATGATTGCCCGCAATCTTATTTCTGCTTTCGAAGAATATTGTTAAGATGCATTAAAAATATGTAAGTTTTCATCCAGGCTTAATTGCCTTTGCCCTGGATGGGTTAGTAAATATCCTCCTTCATTTCAATGGAGGAGGTTTTTTTTTATAAGCAATATTTAATCGTAAACGACAGCCAGTAAAAAAACATCAAGGATAGGACTGCTATTTTCATGACTATATACAAACCCGTAAAAGTTAGTTCATAAAATAACTGATTAAAATCTATCCTAGTTACGATTATTATAATTAGCCCAGTTCTACTTTTTTCAATTGCATTCCTCATTAATGCCAACTTCTCTTTAACATTGCAATTCATACTTTCGTAACCGAATAATAATCAATGTATCCCAATTTATACTACGCCTTTAAAGACTTGTTTGGAGTTGAATGGACTGGTCTTAAACTAATAAACTCTTTTGGATTTTTTGTTGCGTTGTCATTTATTGTAGCGGCAGCAGTCTTAACTGCAGAGCTGAGACGAAAAAGTAAAGAAGGACTACTAACTTACAAAGAAGAGAAAATTGTAGTTGGTGAGCCGGCATCGATTGGTGAGTTGGTCGTCAATTTTATTCTGGGTTTTCTGATGGGCTTTAAACTAATAGGTGCTTTTTTAGATCGCAATTCATTAGTTGATACTCAAACATATATTCTTTCAAGTCAAGGTAGCTGGACAGCAGGAATTATAGTAGCATTTTTATTTGCTTATTTAAAATGGCAGGAAAAAAATAAAGTAAAATTACCAAAGCCAGAAGAACGAACCGTTAGAGTATGGCCGCAGGACAGGGTAGGAGATATGGTTATTTATGCCTTTATTTTCGGTTTTTTAGGAGCTAAAATTTTTCACAACCTCGAAAACCTCGATGATCTTATACGCGATCCCTGGGGATCGCTAATATCATTTAGCGGTCTTACTTTCTACGGTGGTCTCATTTGCGCTACCATTGCTATCTGGAGGTACTGTATAAAAAACAACATGAAGCCAATTCATGTTGCGGATGCTTTTGCCCCGGCTATGATGATTGCTTATGGGCTTGGCCGCATTGGTTGTCAGGTTGCCGGTGACGGCGACTGGGGCATCGTGAACACACATCCTAAACCGTTTAGCTGGTTGCCAGATTGGGCGTGGGCCTACAATTACCCGCACAATGTGCTGAGCGAAGGCGTTCATATTCCTAATTGTGTTGGTCAGTATTGCGCAGTGCTGCCCGAAGCCGTTTTCCCAACTCCTTTATACGAAATTATCGCGTCCCTTCTCCTTTTTGCCTTTCTATGGAGCATTAGGAAAAAAATAAAAACGCCAGGTGTGTTAACCGCTATTTATTTAATCGTCAATGGTGTTGAAAGATTTTGTATTGAGCTAATAAGAGTAAACACAAAATATCATTTTCTAGGAATTAATCCCACTCAGGCAGAATTGATAGCGGCATTTTTAGTAGTCAGTGGTGTGATTTTATTAATCCTGTTTACCCGGCAAAAACCTTCTGCCACGATAGCAGGGTAATAAGACTATTTGCATTATAACTGCTTTAACAGCATTTTTGCTGCAAAGCATATTTATTATTATAATTATTATTCCTATTTAAACTGTTCATCTTAGCGTTTATCTTTGCAAAAACTGCCATATGCCATCATTTGATATTACGAGTAAGGTTGATTTGCAAACACTAGACAATGCCATTAATACTGTAAAAAAAGAGATCGAAAACCGTTTCGATTTTAAAGGCAGCCCGGTTAAAATAGAATTGAATAAAAAAGATTATAAACTAAACCTGGAGGCTGAAAGTGAAATGAAACTTACGCAGATCACTGATGTCATTCTTAGCCGCAGCATGAAGCAAGGCATTTCGCCGGAAGCTTTTGATTTCAGTAGTGAGCATTTTCAAAGCGGAAAAATAGTGAGGAAAGACGTTCCGGTACGAAACGGAATAAAGCAGGAAGATGCTAAAAAAATTGTGAAAGCTATAAAAGACAGTGGGCTAAAGGTGCAGTCGCAGATCATGGATGATATTATAAGAGTTACTGCAAAAAAAATTGACGACTTGCAGGAAGTAATTAACGTGTGTAAGAACAGTAATTTTGGGATTGCACTCCAGTATATAAACATGAAATCTTAGTCTGTAAGTTAAAGCAGGTGGTTCAACGAAACTGACACATAAATACTCACTTTTAAGAAGATAGTTGACTCTTAAAAAGAAGTAAATATTTACATAAGTGTCAATTGTTTTTGGAGGAGAAGCGGCAAACACGTAATTTTGCACGTCGAAAATAAAAAAAACGTTAGCCGTAATCAAACGTGCATTACCGGCTGCAAATATCAATACATCAATTATGAAACAAGGTCTCCATCCTGCAAATTATCGTTTAGTAGTGTTTAAAGATATGAGTAATGGCCACAGCTTTTTAAGCCGCTCTACTGCTAACTCAAGAGAAACCGTACAATGGGAAGATGGTAACGAATATCCTGTTATTAAATTAGAGATATCTAATACATCTCACCCTTTTTATACAGGTAAAAACATGCTGGTTGACACGGCAGGCCGTATTGATAAGTTTAAAAAACGCTACGCAAAGAAATAGTTCTTTTACAGCATTTATATTGTTGTTATCAGCCCCTCTTTTTGCGAGGGGCTTTTTAGTAACATACTTCTACAATTGGTTCTTTTGACTTTTCTTTCTACAATTACTCATTTTTGCCAGGTTTTAAAAAGAACAGTTACACCAGGCGCTACCCCTTAGCGGACTTTTTGAAAGAGAATTTTTTTTCTGGAGTTAGCTATACTTTCTCATGCTAGTCATCAACGTTAAAATGTATATCCAAGTGTTCCTTCTTTCGCTAATGCAAATACATTTAGTAATTTTACCGAACCGGAACACAAGACCGCACCACGATGACTTCTGTAAAAAATTATCTGTCTTTAGTTAAATTTTCTCATACCATTTTTGCAATGCCTTTCGCAATGATTGGTTTTTTTTTGGGTGTATGGAGGGTACGGCAGTTAAATATTAATACAACTATCAGTTGGTCGACGGGAGGCGGAGAATTTATTCTTTTGAACATAGTAATAAAGTTTGTTCTCGTTCTTTTATGTATGATTTCGGCAAGAAGTGCTGCGATGGCCTTTAACCGGTATCTCGATAAAAATTTTGACGCTAAAAACCCACGCACCGCTATTCGTGAAATTCCTGCCGGAATTATTTCTGCTAACAGTGCACTGTTATTTGTGATTGTTAACGCCGTGATATTTATTGTATCTACTTATTTTATCAATAAAATTTGTTTTTTATTGAGCCCGGTTGCTTTGTGCGTCATCTTATTTTACAGTTTTACCAAACGTTTTACTGCTCTGTGTCATCTGGTATTAGGTTTGGGCTTGTCTCTCGCGCCGATCGGTGCCTACCTTGCAGTCACCGGCAGATTTGATATTTTGCCTGTTCTTTTTTCTTTTGCCGTACTGTTTTGGGTAAGTGGCTTTGATATTATTTATGCCCTGCAAGACGTAGACTTTGACTTGTCGCA
>JALYZZ010000435.1 GCA_030948675.1 Bacteroidota bacterium
ACATAATTTGGTTTGCGCATATTAAAGTTAGTAGTGCCAACCCAATAAGTAGAAGGGCTTTGTGCTACCTCAAATATCGATGGGGGCTGCTCAATTGTTTTTGCATATTGCTTTGCCTGCTTTTGGTAACTTTTATTGGTTTGATAATAGGGAGGCCTGCTACAGCTAACAATGAAGAAAATTAAGCCGCCAACAAGCAGAACAAAAAAACGACTGGACATGAACAGAATTTTACTGAAAGGTAATTTAAACATCGCTGGTGACTATAGTAATTATTGTGGCAAGATTAGATAAAATGAGCTTCGAACAGGTCGCACGTTTCCAAAGAATACAAGTTAATTTTAAAATTAAATTAAGGGTTCATGTTTGACGATATGACTTCATCCGCTCAATATGAAGCATTAAAATTTGCGGTACAGCAGCTAAATGCTACTATCGATCCTTCTTTTCTGCAGGGAGGTTTGGAGAATTACGTCGAATTTAGAATAATGAGGCCATTTCTAAAAAGGAAACTATTATATAAAATAGATCAATCTATTGATGAAAAAATAAAAGTCGAAATAAGGCGGGCTATCAGGGAGGAAGCAGCAAAATTAGGAATAGAAGTATTGACAATAGATAGCACAAAAGGTTCATAAAAGATACATTAGCTGCGGAGCATGTAGTGCCTGTTGTAATAGCATTAATCAACACATAGAAAAGAAAAGTAGCATCACTTTTAATGCAGTCAGCGGGGTGCTAAACTGTTAATGGTGGTTGACTTGTTAAGTTAAAAAAATTACATAATAAAATAACAGGCTATTAACTGGCAAAGAGTGCCAATAATTAATCCCCAGTAAATTTCATAAGGGTGATGGTCTGAAACAATGAGACGGGCGCTACAAACAATGCCTGCAATAAGCGTCGCAATGGCAATAGGAATACTTATCGGCTCGCCGGAAACTACGCCAAGTAAAATCATAAAAGTTGCAGCACCGCTAACCCCTATAGCATGCATGCTGATTTTAAAATAATTGTTTGCCATCAAAGCGGCACTCGCAGCAAGAAAGGTTCCCAAAAAAAAGAAAGTCATAATCTGTGGACTTCCAGGCATATTACGACTAACATAAAAAGCCCAGAAAAAGTAGGTGATAGAGGCTACATAAGGAATGATTCTTTCTTTTTGAGTACGCAGGTAGATGGAGCTGGCAAATTTGAGCCGCCATAAAAGGAAAATGGTAAGAGCAGGAAAAAATACAGTAATTGAAAAAACGAAAGCAAGTGTTAAGAGCTTTTGTTTATGATCGTACCGGGCAAATGCATAAGGATAAAAGTAGATAAGGTAAATCGCTACATATACCGATATAAAAAGAGGATGGAAAACATAAGATAAGAAGTTAGCAACTAGTTTTAAAAACTTTGGTTGCGACAGGGGATATGTTTCCTTGTGGTCAAGAATTCGGGTGGCTTGGGTCTGCTGCATTTAAAGTTGCTTCCGCAGGCGGGCTACCGGCAGATTTAATTGTTCGCGATATTTAGCCACTGTTCGGCGGGCAATATTATATCCCTTTTCCTGTAACATGTCAGTTAGCTGCTCATCGCTAAGTGGTTTGTGTTTGTCTTCGGCCTCTATCAGGTTACTTAATATCTTTTTTACTTCACGGGTACTTACTTCTTCACCAGTATCCGTGCTTAGCGATTCACTAAAAAAGAATTTAAGGCGATAAGTGCCAAATTCTGTTTGTACAAATTTGCTATTAGCTACCCGGCTTACCGTACTAATATCGAGGCCAGTCATCTCGGCAATGTCTTTTAAAATCATTGGCTTTAGTGTTGTTTCATCGCCGGTAAGAAAAAACTCTTTCTGGTAATTCATAATGCTCGACATGGTGCCAATCAATGTTTGCTGACGTTGCTTGATCATGTCAATGAACCACTTTGCCGAATCTATCTTTTGCTTAATAAAAAGAACGGCTTCTTTTTGACGCTTGTCTTTTTTAGTACCTTTCTCATAGTCCTTAATCATATCCCGGTATCCTTCGCTAATGCGCAAATCCGGAGCATTTTTACTATTAAGGGTCAATTCTAAAACTCCGTTATTATTAAATATAAAAAAGTCAGGAACAACATAGCTTTCAGCCTTGTTTACCGAACCAATATTTCCGCCCGGCTTAGGGTTTAATTTTATAATTTGGTTAATAACATCTTTTAACTGTTGATCAGTTAAGCTTAATCCGCGTTGTATTTTTTCGTAGTGCTTTTTTGTAAATTCATCGAAATACTTCTCAAGTACGTGCATCGCCAATTCTACTTCTTTGCCTTCTCCTGTTTTCCTTCTAAGCTGAAGGATCAGACATTCTTTGAGGTCGCGGGCACAAATGCCGGGAGGGTCAAATTGCTGAATTTGTTTAATCAGGCTTTCAATCTCAACCTCCGAGGAAAGTATATTTTGCCGAAAAGCTAAATCATCAGAGATAGAAGACATTTCTCTTCTCAGGTAACCATCATCGTCAATGCTGCCAACAATTTGTTCTGCAATTTTCTGCGTCCTTTCATCTAGTTCCATCATTCCAAGCTGGTTTAACAGCATCTCGTGAAAAGATGTTTCGACCCTTATCGGTATCACTTTACCTTCGTCCATTTCAGGGTAATTCTCATCCCTGAGTTTATAGTCGCCCACTTCATCATCACCTTCATGTACATAATCGCTTAAATCAATATTTTCATATTCATCAGTACTACCTTCTGAGTCGTATTCGTCTTCTGAATCACTTTTAAAATCGTCGGCTTCTTCAAAATCATCATGGCCGTCTTCTCCTACTTCCAGTGCAGGATTTTCTTCCAGTTCTTCTTTTATCCGCTCTTCAAGGTTAGCCGTAGGAACCTGTAGCAACTTCATCAATTGAATTTGCTGCGGCGATAACTTTTGTAAAAGCTTTTGTTGTAATGATTGACTTAATGACATTGTATTCCTCTAAATTTCCTCTTACGTCTAAATCTGCAAAAGTCGCAAATAAGATGTTTTATTTTTCCCAAAATGATACCGTAGCGCCTTAACAAAAGGCTTTCAATAGTTTGCGGTAAATTTACACACAATTACCCAAGCATGAAAAGTTGTTGTATTTGTTTGTTTATTAATTTAGTCCTATTTTATTCTGTAAGTGCTCAGTCGTTTACACCTGCTATATCCTCTGGCAACACAACACTGCCACGCGTTACTAACCCACGGCTCATATTTAACCCTACGGCACAAATAGATACTATACACAGCAGTAGGTTATACGCAATGCCTTTTACGTTTATGGCTTCAAATTATTATACCAGCACCCTTGGTTTTTTTTGTCAAAAGGAAGTTCAAATAGAGAAGGCACTGAGGTTTCCGTTGAAAGTAAGGTTGGGAAGCGTAGCGTATACTGATAAAATGGAAGGAAAAGGATCGGCCGCACCGGAGCGGCCAGCAGATAAAAAATAATGTGTAGAAGAAAATAACCCGCATTTCTGCCGGCCATGATAGTGTAAACGACCGTAATTTTTTATTGAACCCTTTTAGCCAATTTAAGCCGGCCTACATCATACTCTGTGAGCTGGATATGCAAGTTTTAAACCACCTCTTTCTGTTTTTTCAATGCCATGGTAATCGCTGCTACCATTTTTTCACCCTTCTCCCGAATTTGCTCTTCGCTCCAGGTGAGGCTAATAGCAGTTGAAATACAGCGACTCATAATTGCATCGCTTGCAGGGAAAGACTGAGTGGCATAAGACTTCAGCTTTTCTGTAACCTGATGACTCTGGCCATTGAGAAAGTCAGCGTTTTTTAAATGATCCCACTTACTGATGTAGTGCCAGTTATTTTTGAACCAATAAAAGTTGCCTGCTAAAACTCCTTGTGCTTTCATTTCCGCTACAAAAGCTTCTGTAATTTCCTGCGTTGGAAGGAACCAGCTTAAAAAAGTACAACTATCTCCGGCAGGGTCGGGCACAGACCGGAAAGTAACTTCAGGAACCTGCGAAATAATATGTTTTAACTGGCTATGATTCCTTTTTTGAATTGATAAAAATTGATCCATTTTTCTTATTTGGGCGAGCCCTACTGCTGCATGCAATTCACTTATGCGATAGTTATACCCAATGAAAGGATGTAAATCAGCACCGCGGTCTGCGCCCCCCAAATGATCATGGCCATGGTCTGTATATCCATCGCATGTTGTATAAACCTCGTGGTTATTCGTCATTACCACACCACCTTCACCGCAAGTCATCGTCTTTACAAAGTCGAAGCTAAAAGTACCCGCATGGCCAATTGTGCCGAGCTTTTTACCTTTATAACTGCCCCCAATGCTTTGGCAGGCATCTTCCAGTAAAACGAGATCATGCTGATCACAAATATTTTTTAGCGCATCCATATCAGCCATGCTACCGCACATATGCACGGGCATAATGCATTTTGTCTTTGTTGTGATCGCAAGTTTTACAGCCTCCGGATCAAGTGTCAGCGTTTCATCCACATCAACCAATACGGGTGTAGCACCTACACTTAAAACAGCTTCAAAACTTGCCACAAAAGTGAAAGCGGGCATAATTACTTCATCACCATATCCTATGTTTAATGCAGCCATCGCCGTCGTCAGTGCAGCGGTGCCGCTACTGGTAAGCTGTGCATATTTACTTCCAAAGGTGTTGCAAATCTCCTGCTCTAGTTCTTTGGCTTTCCAAACTCCTTTTCTTGGCCCATCAAACCCATAACGCATTAAAATTCCTGTTTCTAACACGTCGTTTACTTCTTTTCGCTCTTCGTCTCCCCAAAATTCAAAGCCTGGCATATGATATTATTTGAAGTGATGTAAATACAATAGCAAAGGTAAAAGTTTTTGAAGGTTGGAAAGAAGTTTAACCTTAGCAAAATGAAGATTTAGAAAGATAAGCTACTGCAGTTTGTGTGTTTTTTTTAAGTTGCCTTGCACGTTGTTGTTTGCTAATTCAATTGATTTTACATCCACTTTATTTTACTGAATTTTTTTTTATGACAGTATTAGTAACTCATAAACTTCTGCTGAATGTTATTGCACAAGGGGCTACTTCAGCTTCACCCATTCGCTTACATTGTTGTTTCTATCTATGGAAGCAATAAAAACTTTCTCCCTGTCTTTTACCGGCACATCATCAAGGTTGATGTCGATTGTTTTATCGGCAATAAGTATTTGTACCAGGGTAGCATTGGCTGTGTTCTCATCTTCATGCCGTGGTAAAGTATATACTGCAAAGCCTTTTATAGGCTCGGCCCCTCGATAATACACTCTAAACTGATCGCGTTTTAATTTTTCAAATAAAGGAGCCAATGGAGGTATGCTGTCTATCCAGCGCATCGGCGGAATGATGGCCGGATACTTATAATAATTGTTTCTGAGAGAGTCGTTCCATCCGTTTGGATTACTTGAAAACGTGGCGCTGCTAAAATAAATACTGCCAAGTGTATTAGGATTTGACCTGATAGCATTTATTTGGTTCGGCAATTCGTTTTTTTTGTGCCATGCAAGACTTTTTGGCTCAAGCGCACGATAAATTCCTTGCCCGATAAATAATTGTCTTCCGTATGTATTGTTTGCCCACCAGTTTAAGAGCATATAAAAACCAACATAAGGATGGGTAGTCTCCCAATATAACTGCGGTGCAACATAATCAATCCAGCCATTTTCCAGCCACAGCAATATGTCTGCATACAGGTCGTCGTAATTAGTAACACTCGCTTTTGACTCGCTGCCTCGCGGGTCCGTTCTCTTATTGCGCCAAACGCCAAACGGACTTATTCCAAATTTTACTCTTGGATTTACGCTTTTTATCGTTTTGCCAAGCATCACTATAATGGAGTCTACATTACTTCTGCGCCAGTCATCCTTGCTCATACCGTTGCCATATTTTGCAAAACTTTCTGCGTCTGGAAAATCTTTGCCTTCTACACGATAGGGATAAAAATAATCATCAAAATGAATTGCATCCAGGTCGTAGCGTTCTACAAGGTCTCTTACCACTTTATTTACGTGTTCACGCACTTCAGGAAGCCCCGGATCGAAGTATTTGGTACTACCATAAGTAAGAAACCATTGAGGAAACAACCTGGTAACATGTGTGGGCGAAATTGAAGAACTTCGAACGTTAAAAACAGCACGGTACGGATTCATCCATGCGTGAAATTCCATTCCACGTTTATGGCATTCTTCTATCATAAACTGCAGCGGATCGTAATAAGGATCGGGAGCCTGTCCTTGTTTGCCGGTGAGGTACTCGCTCCACGGTTCGAAACGCGAGGGGTAAAAAGCATCAGCGACCGGTCTGATTTGCATAACAACCGCATTCATCCCATTGCGCTTGTGCATGTCGAGAATACGGATAAATTCTTCTTTCTGTTTTTCTACAGGCAGTCCTTTTTTGCTGGGCCAATCAATATTTTCAACTGTTGCAATCCATACAGCCCTAAACTCGTATTGTGGTGATTTTTGTGCTTGAAGACTAAATGAAAATAAAATACAAAACGCCAAAACAATAACACTCCTCATAAACGCTTTTAAAAGTTTTTACTTGTCGAAACAAAGCCGTACTATTCTTTTTCTCTCATTTTGTCCAACAACTGATTAAGCGTATCAGTCTCTTTATCGCTGAGCCTGGAAATAATTGAATCGATTTCGTCGGTCTTTTTATCCAGCCCTTGCAAAAGTTGCACCCCCATTTCGCTTAGCGTTACGTCCACCAGTCTTTTGTCGTAAGTGCAGACCTGTTTATTTACCAGCTTCTTCTTTAGCAACCGTTCTACAATTCGACTTGTGTCGCTCATTTTATCCATCATCTGCTCACGTATTTTCAGAGTAGAAAGCGGTGTCTCACTATTCTTGAGTATCCGGAGAATATTATATTGTTGAGGAGTAATGTCGTCGGCTTCAAGAAACTTCTTCAACCGTTCGGTAATCCAGTTCGATGTAAAAAGTACATTTACTAGCCCTTTATGACGTTCACTGCGAAAATAGTTTTTAGGAATATCTTTTTCAATGCCCATTCTGCAGTTTTAAAATTTGATGAAAGTGAAGTTAACAAAATTTTAAATATGCAAACTTTTATTAGTCTTCCCACACTTTCAATCCTTCGCTGCAATTAGCGCAGATATCTATGTTTTTTCTGCTGGTCATTATTTCTTTTCTAAACTGCCTGTAATTCTCGTTGTTCCAAACTTCTTTAAAGGTTTGCACCTGTAGGTTTCCAAGCCGGTGTGCAGCATCTTTATCAAAACAACAGGGCACCACCAACCCATCCCACGAGATAACATTGCCCTGCCACAGCTTCCAGCAGTGGTTTCCCAATCCACTTTTCGACTTCATTTTACCATCTTTTCCCTTACGATACCGGCTGTATTTCTCTATCGTAGGAATCAAATTATTCGGATCATTTTCGTAATCGTACACCTGCGCTGTCTTAAACCGCACCTGGTCAACACCTATTTCTTTTGCAATTTGTTTAATTTCTTCAATCTGGTGTTCGTTGTGCTTAACCACCAAAAACTGGAAAAAAACAAAGGGCTTTTTGCTGTTCAGCTCCTTCTTCCACTTCACAATGTTTTTTGCTCCCTGTATCACCTTTTCAAGGTTGCCACCCACCCGGTATTGCTTATACACGTCCTGCGTAGTTCCGTCGATTGATATGATTAATCTGTCAAGTCCGCTCTGCACTGTTTTTTTAGCATTCGCATCTGTCAGGTAGTGCGCATTAGTGCTTGTTGCTGTATAAATGCCTTTGTCAGTAGCATATTTTACCATGTCTAAAAACTCGGTATTAAGGTAGGGCTCTCCCTGAAAATAAAATATCAGATAAGTCAGCTCCTTATAAATATCATCAATAGTGCGACGAAAAAAGTCTTTTTTAAGCATTCCTGTGGGACGAGTAAATGCCCTTAAGCCGCTAGGACATTCGGGGCACCGAAGGTTGCACGATGTAGTGGGTTCAAAAGACACTGTTATTGGA
>JALYZZ010000456.1 GCA_030948675.1 Bacteroidota bacterium
GTTTAAAACCAAAACCCGCCGATCATACATCTGAAGCGGTACAGAGTGAAACGGACGGATCTCTTTTTTGGAAAATGAGTGACGGCCACACCCCGATGCCCGCCTATAAAAATGCATTAACCGAAACTCAGCGTTGGGAACTGGTGAATTATATACGCTCCCTGGCAAAGCATAAATAATAACTATTATTCTAATTACCTAAATGGTTATTTATGAAAAAAAAGGCCTTTAAAAAATGGGGAATGCTTGTAGTTTTTGCAGCTGGCAGCTATGTCCATCTTTTCGCACAAAATGCTCCAGTCATAGATTCTACTATTCTGGACAGGTTATCCGTATTGGAGCAAAAGGTTAACGATGCCAAGCCTGGAGAAGATCATTTTATGGTTGCTGGACTGGCTACTTTTGGTTTTGTCGCTAATAAAACTACCAACAACTTAAATGGCACCACTACAATTTCTAAAACCAATAGTTTGGGCGATGCAAACAATTACGAATTTAGCCCTCTTTTATTGTGGCGGCATGGTAAGAAATTCTTAATGGAGTTTGAACCTTCTTTTAACAATAATGGGTTGAGCGTAAATTGGGCCGATGTTTCATATTTCGCCAGACCTAATTTAATTATAAGAGCCGGTTATCTTGTTTTGCCCTTTGGAACTTATTCTAAAAGACTGGCGGCAGGATGGATTAATAAATTAGCAACAGACCCAATTGGAATTGCAGATATGACCCCTACGGATTATGGGATTGAAGTGGAAGGCGGTCTACCTATGGGTAATATGAAGATGAATTATGATGTTGCTCTTTCTAACGGAAACCAACTGCTGGCAGATGGATCATTAAGCAGTGGTAATATTGAAGACAATAACAATAATAAAAACATCACCGCACGTTTGGGATTACTTCCTTTTTCAAATTCTTCATTAGAAGTCGGTGTTTCGGGGATGTTTGGCAAAGTGGGAGACAGGAATGCCGGGTTTCAAAATGTAACGGGCGATATGTATGCGTTTGATTTAAATTACGTAAAAACCTTCAACGCTGTTTTAGTAAATGTCAAAGCGCAATATAACATAGCCGACATCAGTAATGCAAACTACGTAAGTCCTGTTGATGCTACCCAAACTTATACTTTTAAGAACCATATAACAACGGGCTTTGCACAATGTGCTTTAAGACCGACCGGGGCAAATAGTTTTCTAAAAGATGTTGAATTAGCCGGCAGATACACCAGTTATAATACTCCTTCCAATTCTACATGGGGCAGCGATCAGCATTCAGTGTCCCTCGGTTTAAACTATTGGATTACCTGGAGAAGTGTTGTAAAACTTACTTATGAAACATACAAAGGCAACAGCACTGCCAGCCATGCGTTAAATGCATATACAGGAACAACCGGTTCTAATGCATTGTATTTGCAATTTTCAATACAGCTTTAAAGAAATGCGAATCATGAAAAAATATAAGTTCCTCAATATAATAGTGGCAGGTATTATTACAGGTTTTGGTAGCATAGTTACATTCTCTTTTAATGGCTGTGCTCCCTCAAAAGCAGTAGCTGCAAAAACAGGAGCCCAATTATGGGCAGAAAATTGTCAGCGCTGCCACAACACTCCATCACCTTCATCCTTTTCATCCGAACAATGGGAAACAATTGGGCTACATATGCAGTCGAGAGCGCTGATTACTGAAATTGAAAAAGATAAAATAGTAGATTTTTTAAAAATGAGTCATTAAAAAATGGAACCACAGAAGGTATGGAAGCTTACTCTGACAAATTATAAAAACGAATATCAATAATTTCAAATGGAAACATTCACTGCTGAAAACTTTACAGGAGTTAGAAAGGAAGACCTTCGCACCAACCGTCCTCTTAAATACTTAGTTGCTAAATCAGTGATTGGCAATAAAGTTCATAATGATAAAGAAGAACATTTGGGTGAGATCGAAGATATAATTATAGATAGCATAACCGGCAAAATCTATTTTATTATCCAATTGCAAGGATTTGCCATAACTAACGAAAAATATTTTGCGATCCCATTTAGTTTTCTTGATGTCGATGCGGACAAAAAGCAGTTCATATTATATCAAAGCAAAGAAATACTTGAAAAAGCACCGGGATTTGATATGAACCATTGG
>JALYZZ010000487.1 GCA_030948675.1 Bacteroidota bacterium
TTTGTATACTGCTTACCCTAATGGTGCAGGTAAATTTGAAATTCCCTTCCACATTTGCATGGGATTATCGTTCCTGTTTACCATGATCGTAATGATTGCAATAAGTTTAGGTGGTCCAAAAATCAACCACAGGGCGTTTGAGTTAGACAAAGAAATGTTTAGGGTAAAGCCACAAACCCTGGCGTTAATAGTGATCATATTAATGCTGATTGCTGCATTGTATGTCAAGTTCTGGTAGATAAAACATATAGCTGATTAATTTAAAAGAGGTTATCCTTTATCGGTAACCTCTTTTTTTAATAGTAGCATCAAATGTTCGCCGCAGTAAAGTAGTAACTCCTTACACTTTTACTCCTTCGACAGCAATTTTCTTATGCCTTGCATCAAAAAGCTTATTAAGATAATTGCGCGAAGGCACTTCCACATATCTATAGGTGAACGAAGCCAGTACCAGAGTAGCGGCTACAACAACTATACAAAGTACCACACCCAAAGCATAATTCGGCTTACTGCTTACCATTTTCATTAAGTCAGAAAAGTAAGTGGGGTCTTTTTTAACTAAGTATATCCAATACAACATCATTAATGGCACATGCACCATATAGATTGAGAACGACCAGTCGCCCAATCGTTGAAGAGGACGTGTATCGAGAATTTTCTTTAAGGTTGTATCGTTGTAAGCAGCACTAATCAATATAAAAGGGAACATAGAAATAATGATGAGATCCATTATTCCAAAATGCATCATTATTAAAGTAGCCGTAAAGAACAATACAAACGATCCGCTTCTTTTTAGTATTGAATATCCTGTCTTTGCTTTGTAAAATTCAAACAGTAACATTCCGGCTAAGAATCCTGCAAGACGTCTTATAAATCCGAAATCTGCAACAATATTTATTTGAGGTGTTCCTTTGAACGGACCGGAAAGAGGACCTATATAATAACGTATAAACAGAAAGAACGCGACTAAGAACAGCAGCGCAATTATTTTTCCTTTTGTTTTGATACCGTCAAAGAAAGGAACAAACAATGGGAAAATCGTATACACCCACCACTCGGTACTTAAAGACCAGGAAGGGGTATTTAAAGGGGCGGCCGTAAATAGATGCAAAGATTGAATAAGCACTAGCGAAGCGGAAGCTGCGGTTTTGAAATTAAACATATCAGCAAAAAAAGGATCAAGACTTGAGGAAAGTTTTACAATAATAATGGCGCAGATAATCGCCCATATCAGTGTAAACAAATGCAGCGGATACACCCTGGCAAAACGTGCCCCTATAAATTTCTTATAAGGGCCCCATGCGGTGCCATCTTTAAAATATTTTCCGTACACATACGTCATAATAAAGCCGCTAAGCACGAAGAAGAAGTCAACCCACATCCATCCACTTTCTACAAAGTGGGTGTAACCGGGAGGCATAAAGGGATTGAGCATAAGGTTGCAGTGAAAAATAACAACCAGCAAGGCAGCGATGCCACGCAGTGGCGTAAGCGTGATGAGGTAAGCATTAGTTTTAGTGTCCATAATTAAAATATTAAAAAGTATATAACAATTATAGAATATAAGGTAGAGACAATTTTGGTAGAATCAAAGCGAGACGCTGTAGAATCTACATTTGTGGGATGTCGAGTGGAAAGAAATTATTGCTAAAGCAATGCTTAATTAAAGGTCCCGAAAAAGGTAAACGATAAAGATTTTAAGGCAGAGATGAGTCCGTAATGCAGGTATCTACCCGAACAAGTCATTTGTAAAATAAATCTTTATCCTTAGTTGAAAGTTGGTAATTGTCTTAAAGATTTCTATAAGTGTTCCCTGTTCAATTTTGGTGAGGCTATTAAGATCAATCAAATTATCGGGAAGTTTCTTATCATTAATGATCTGGTTTGCCTGGTTTTTTAACCGCATACTCATTAAAAAATAATAGGATTGGCTGAGCTCATTGTGTGCCAACTCAGTAAACACATTTAGTTCTTTCAATGCTTTAAGACGTTCCCCCGTATTTACTTCAAAAACTCGGTTTTGAAGCGCGTACACCCTTACAAGATCTACTATAGGCGTCATTGCTTTTTTGATGTCAAATACTTCCTGCGATCCAACAGTAGTTGTTCGTATATTTTTAAAGAATGTAAGTGGGGCCTCATATTGCAGCGCGTTTTTTGCCATAAAGTAAAACAACTTTTCCAGTGGCTTTTGTAACTCCTCGTCTAAAAATTGTTTCAATTCATCAACAAGGGAAGCATCTCCGTAGAGGTATCGGCAGTCAAAAAAAGTTGAAAATTTGATGGCTGTTTCGGCCAACGGATCTTTAATCCAACTGGCATAATTTCTTTTCCAATGCGACAAAGAATGAGTCCAGTTAGGATTTTTTGCCATAAAACCTCCATCGCAAAAACTAAATCCAATATCATTTAAACTGCCTGATACCAGGTCAGCAAACTCGAGAAAATAGGCTCTTACTTCTTCCCGGTGCTCATTGGCTTTGTCTTCGTAAATGAGGGCGTTGTCCTGGTCTGTTTTCAGCGTTTGTTCTTTTCGTCCTTCGCTTCCCAGCACCATAAATGCAAATTTAGCCGGCGGAGTTCCTAATTTATCAATCACCCCTTCTATCACCTTGATGGCAATAGTATCAGCAACTGTTGTAATTACCTGGTTGGCGATCTCGGCATTAACACCTCGACCAAGTAACTGCGTTACAATTTCGGGCACTTTCTCCCATTTTCTTTTCAACTCATCTATAGCTGTAGCCGATTTAACCGATTGAATAAATACAAGGGGAGACTGTGCCTGCTCACTCAATAGTTTATTGCGGCTTTGAAAGCCTACATATTCACCGTTGTGCTTTATAAGCAGTACTTTGTTTTTGTTCTAAACATCATTAAAATTGCCTCGTACACATAGGCGTCTTTGTTGATAGAAACAATCGGCTTATCTACAATGCTAATAACTGGGTTTTGCGCATCAGCACGCTTTGCTACCACTTTGTCGCGGATCGTAATATCTGTAACAAAGCCGGTTATTTTTTCATCTACATCTTTTACAAACAGGCAGCTAACTTTATTTTTAGCCATCAGCCTTGCCGCAATATAAATAGGAGTAGTGCCAGCACATGATACAATGCCGCGGTAGTGAATACTCTCAATTTTCTTAGAGTATAGCTGGTCTGCAGAAATATAACTCTCTTCGAAAAATGCCGGGCGTTTTACAAAATGAGCAAACTCGTCGTCCAGCATTCTTTTACCAAACTCAGTTGTAAAATGATGAAAAAATCTTTCGAACGCCATGCATAATTCTACAAAATCCTTTCTTCCAAGGGCGTACACAATCGTTCCTTTTTTGGCGATAGCTGTCTTTAATGAACGCTTCCTATTTAGTAAGATTGAGATTCCTCCATACGAAAAACAGGAAGTATGGTGCTCTATATATCTTTTCGTTTGTGAACTGTCGTAAAAGAAACTTTCATATTCACCTTTAGCAATGATGTCTACTCTGTTCATTTTTGTTATTTCCTGCTGGTAAATAACCGTCTCCTTATTAAATTTTATTTCTTCCAGCAGACCAGACACTTCTAGTAGCACATCTTCCGGCAACAAATTAAAAGGAGTGGTTGCTTTTAGAATTTCAATTCGTTCGTTCATAAAGAGTAGATTATTGCAATCAATAAAACCATTAGCAATATAGGCAATGCACACCCTGCAGGTGTAGATAAGGCCTTCTTGCGAGACAACTCTTCTTGCTGTTGTAAAATAGTTTGTTCGGTAATGTCGCCCCGCTTAACCAATTCAAAGAAACACGAGGCAGTCGCGTTGGCATCGACCATAGCATTGTGGTGGTTTTCCAGCCCCTTATGAAAGAGTGTTTGGTATAATTGATCTAGACGAAGAAATCTTACCGAGGGGTTTCTAATTAGGTGGGTTGAACCGCGCATAGTACAAAAGGTGCATACTTTTTTCAATGGATTTTCAGTGCTTTCCCGAAAAAAATCTGCTCCCAGCATATGAAGGTCGAATTGCATAAAGTGACCAACAACTAATGGTTGGTATCCTTCCAAATCCTCACAAAAACGTTGTAAAATTTCCTTTCTACATTCCCCTTTTGACTGTAACAATGTCCTCGTTATACCATGAATTTTAGTAGCAGAGTCAGCAATTGTAAAATCATCGTTTTTTACATAGTGGTTTTCACTTTTTATCTCTCTTCCGTCTTTGCTGTAAATGCACCACGCTATTTGTACGCAATAAGGCCAGTTGTTGTTAGAGTCATAAGGCAAGTTCCAGTTTTTAGGCAACCCTGAAGCTTCGGTATCGATGAACAGGAGATATTCTTTCACTAATAACAATTAGAATTTTAAAGCTACTTATTATGGGCTGAAAGCACTCATTTTAATATATAAACTACAAATTCTATAATGCTGAAAAACCTTTTTATAGTGTGGCTGTGACGTTTATAAAAATGATGCTTTGAAGACTCGATGAAAGATTATTCTGCTGCTACTAATGAT
>JALYZZ010000498.1 GCA_030948675.1 Bacteroidota bacterium
CCTTGGTGAACTTACAGCGGGCGTAGCTCATGAGATACAAAATCCATTAAACTTCGTTAATAACTTTTCTGAAGTAAGTGTGGACTTGCTTGATGAATTAAGAGAAAGTACCGTAGGTAAATTAACAGACCCACACAAAGCAGAGGCTGACTCTGTTATTAATGACCTAGCCGATAACCTTAAAAAAATAAATCATCACGGTAAACGCGCAGACTCTATAGTAAAGGGAATGTTGCAACACTCCCGTGTAGCTGCCAATAAAAAAGAACCGGCCAATATAAATGCCTTGTCAGACGAATATTTGCGATTGAGCTACCATGCTTTGAGGGCTAAAGACAATACTTTTAACGTTGGTATTGATACCAGTTTTGATGACCGGTTAGAAAAGATTCTAATTGTGCCAGCCGACATCGGCAGGGTTCTTATAAATATGTTTACCAATGCTTTTTATTCTGTACGTGAAAGAGCCAAACTCAACATCGAAGACTATGAACCCAAAATCTGGGTAACCACTCAAGCGATTATAAAAGATGGACAATTAAAAGCCGCACAAATACGAATAAAAGATAATGGCACCGGCATTCCCAATAAAATTCTTGATAAGATATATCAACCCTTTTTTACGACAAAACCTACCGGCCAGGGCACCGGTCTCGGTCTGTCTATAAGCTACGACATCATTGTAAATGAGCATGGAGGCGAACTAAAAGTAGAAAGCAAAGAAGGAGTTTATACAGAATTTATTATTGAGTTGCCAAACAAATAATAGCGAACCTAGATACTCTTTCTTCAGATTTCAATAATACTCGCTGTTATTTATCCTATCCTGGTTATTGCTACAAAAACCTCAACCCCTGTTATTTTATTACTGCTTGCCAATTGCTCAGGCACTTACACTGCCGCAAAAGTAGCTGGGCGACGAATGATAAAGAAGCCTGCTGCTATCTGATAATGTGCAACAAATACTTCTCTTTAAAGTAGTCCTCAGGAAAAATTTCGTCAACTGGTATCATTCGTGGCTTTAAAGCACTTTCTGAGATTTCCTGCACCAGATCACCACCCTTTAGACCCATTAGTCCGTTTGGCAGCGCTTGCTTATTGCCTTTTTTTATTAGCGGATATGCCCATTTCCATAGGTCTTTTATTGGCGCAACTGCCCTTGATACCGCAAAATCAAATTGCCTGTTTTTTATTTCTTCGGCGCGTGCATGCTGGGTGGTAATGTTGTTAAGGCCGATGGCCCTTGACACTTCATTAATTACTTTCAGTTTTTTAGCAATACTGTCTACTAAGTGAAATTGAACTTCGGGAAAGAAAATTGCTAATGGTACACCGGGAAAGCCACCCCCAGTGCCAATGTCAATTACCTGGGTTCCCGGTTCAAAATCTATTGTTGCAGCAATTGCCAGTGAGTGCAGCACATGCTTCAAATACAGACTTTCAATGTCTTTACGTGAGATGATGTTGATCTTACTGTTCCAATCCTTATACAGGGCTTCCAAAGCGCTAAATTGCTCCAGTTGCGTTTGCGTAAAGTCACTAAAATATTTTAAAATAATTTCCATTGACAAAGGGTAAGTTTTAAAAAATGGCTGGAAGCGTTAGCTATTTAACCACCAGCGAAAAGTTTGAATGTCAGTGGTGGCAAGAAACCTCGACCACAAACCAGTAACTAGAGGCATTAGTCAAAATATGAAAACAAGCAGCTCACAGCTAATAGCTATCAGCTTTTCTTCCGGCTCCCCTCTAACTCCACGACTTTTTTGCTCTTCGAAAAAGCGATGGTAGAAAAATGACATAATACACACACATCCATAATTCAAATAACAGAAACAGGGGAAACAAATCCTGTTCGTTAAGTTTTTTCATTGTCTTAAAGTAAATGAACGCCTGAACAATTAATCTAACGCCGAAAACTATTAGCGCCATCCACCAATTAAAAAAAACAGCAGCAACAATAAAAAGCGGATAAAACAGAAATTGAGTGGCAGAGTACAACCCCAGCATCCACTTATGTTTTGGCTGGTAATATTTGGCTGTTGAATAATGCCGTGTCTTTTGGTTAAACCAATCGTTCCATGTTCTCTTTGCTTCACTAAGTGTGTGCGCCTCGGCGTCTATAACAATTGCAGTATTTGTGTTTGTCGCCACTTTATTAATAAACAAATCATCATCGCCTCCGGGAATAAAGTTAATAGCAGAAAACCCCTTATTCTTAAAAAAAAGCTCCTTTTTATAACTAAGATTTCTCCCCACCCCCATATAAGGATGACCTGCAAGCGCATAACTGAAATATTGAAGCGCCGAATGAAAAGTTTCAAAACGAATGATCTTATTTAGCAGACCGCTTGTTTTACTATAGGCGCCATAACCGAGTACAATTTCTGTTTCAGGTTGGTATCCGTCCTGCATTAGCTCCATCCAACGCTCGCTTGCCGGTACACAATCAGCATCCGTTAGCAGAAGCGTTTCGTAACGTGCCGATTTTATTCCCATGCTTAAGGGAAATTTTTTTCCTGAAATCATCATCGCTTCCTGCGTCAGGGAAACAGGTATCAGGTGTTTGAATGTTTTCCGCAGTTCGTCAATCAAATACTTTGTATCGTCAGTTGAGTTATGATTGACCAGGATAACCTCGTTTGAACTGCGATAGCTCTGAACAAGCACTCCGGGTAAATTTTGGACAATATTATCCGCTTCGTCGCGTGCACAAATTACAACAGACACAGGCTGTTGCTGTGAATGTAATTTTTCAATTGGTTTATAAAAAGCAAGACGGCTAAAAATGACTGCGAAGTAAAATAATTGAATAAGAGCAACCAGGCAAAACAGACCAAAAACCAGCTCCCGCCAATAAATCAATAGCATCATGCGGCAAAAATACTGTTTGCATTAGATGAAAATTAATGTTTATCCCTTTGTGGAAAATTTGACAGAAGTAGCATGGAGCCAAACTGAATGGATATTTTTCCTGCTAAAATGGCTATTAGCAGTATTTCTGATTATTTTTAAAAATGCATACACGCCGCTTCTTATTGATGATGTCGCTTTTGTTTTCGTTGTTTGCTACTCTAACAACATTTGCGCGTCAGACTACGGATACTATTTATTTTGATGAGAGCTGGTCAATTTGTGAGCGTCCGGTTGCAGATTATTACCGGGTTTGCGCGTTAAATAAAATAGAACAGATTTATTATAAAGGCACTGTAACTGATTATTATATAAATAGCCGGGTTGAAATGACGGGGCAATATGATTCGAAAGGAAGTAAGAAGGGTGTTTTTACTTTTTATAATCGTACCGGGGCCAAGGTGAAAGAAGGTAGTTATGAAGGAGATAAAATGGCTGGGCTTTGGAGCTTTTATGACGATAATGGCAATTTGAGGGCAAAGTTTAATTGTAGAAGCAGTACTGATTTTACGCCTTTGCTAATCATTAATAATAGGGGAGATACCGTGATTAAAAACGGAAACGGCCAATTTTCCTTCCATTCGTCTACAGATCTCCCGGGCGTTTTCCCCCTTAATAAAACTTACTTTGTAAGTGGACAGGTGG
>JALYZZ010000545.1 GCA_030948675.1 Bacteroidota bacterium
AAGAACGATAATTTTCTGATGTTTATTGACCCTTTTGATGACCAGACCAATGGTTTTGCGTTTGGTACCAACTCTGCCGGTGCCCAATGGGATGGAATGATGTACGGGGGCGGTTCTGTAGATCTTAACTGGGACAATAAATGGAAATCTGCTGTTAAGACCTATGAAAACCGCTGGGTACTTGAGCTGGCAATACCTTTTAAAAGTATCCGGTATAAAAAAGACATCAGCAGGTGGGGAATCAATTTTAGCAGGCTAGATTTAAAGACGTCGGAAAAAAGTTCATGGGCTCCTGTTTCTCGTCAATTTCCAACTGCTTCACTTGCCTACTCCGGCATTCTCGCGTGGGACCATCCGCCCCCTGCTACAGGCTCAAATATTTCCCTCATTCCCTATGCACTTGGCGGAGTCACGAAAGGTTATGAAAACAACTCGTCGTCTCAATACAGAAAAGATGTGGGCCTCGACGCAAAAATTGCGCTTACATCCTCTCTTAACCTTGACCTTACTGTTAACCCCGATTTCTCGCAGGTAGAGGTAGACAAGCAGGTGACTAACCTTGACCGCTACGAATTATTCTTTCCCGAAAAAAGGCAGTTCTTCTTAGAGAACGGCGACCTTTTTGCCAACTTTGGCTATGCTTCTATCCGGCCATTTTTTTCCAGAAGAATTGGCCTCGGTGTACCCATTCGCTTTGGCGCGCGCCTCAGTGGTAAGCCTGACAAAAACTGGAGAATCGGTGCAATGAACATGCAAACTGGTGGAGTAGATAATACGGGTTTACCTGCCCAAAACTTTACTGTCGCTGCAGTGCAAAGAAGGGTTTTTTCAAGGTCTAATATTGGAGTCATCTTTATCAACAAAGAGTCATTAAATTATCATCCTGAAAATGACCCTTCAAAACCTGTCTATTCTAACTATAACCGCAACCTTGGTTTTGAATACAATCTTGCTTCGCCTGATAACAGGGTGACAGGAAAAGCAACGATACTAAAATCGTTTACACCCGGCAGATTAGGGGGAGATTTTGTGCAGGCAGCACATCTGCAATATGCCGGACGCAGATTGGTGTTGTTTTGGCAGCATGAGTATGTAGGCAAAAACTACAACGCCGAAGTGGGCTATGTGCCAAGGCATGGATACTTTAAAATCAATCCGCAGGCAGGCTATACATTTTTTCCAAAAGGTGGAAAAATATTAAGTCATGGCCCCCAATTAGTCTACCTGTCTTTTTACAACACTTCCATGCACAAAACAGACGATGAAGCGTACATGAACTATTCTTTTATGTTTAGAAAACAAAGCATCTTTTCCACTTTTGTTTCCTACGATTATGTGCAATTGCTTCAGCCTTTCGACCCGACTAATTTTACCAAAGACACCCTTGCCCGCGGCAGCACACACCGATGGAATGCTTGGGGAACGAGCTTTGTTTCAAAACCTCAAAGTGTTTTTACTTATGGTTTCTCCAGCCGCTACGGTGGGTATTATGCCAATGGCACACGCCTTAATCTTACTGCCGACCTGGGCTACCGTTTTCAGCCTTACGTAAGCCTCGCGCTTAGTACCAGTTACAATAATATTAATTTGCCGCACCCCTGGAACAACCGCACTTTCTGGCTGGTAGGGCCACGTATAGATGTAACGATGACGAACAAGTTGTTTTTCACTACATTCATCCAGTACAACAACCAGCAGAACAACATTAATCTCAATACCCGTTTTCAGTGGAGGTACAAACCAGCCTCTGACATTTTCTTCGTGTATACAGACAACTACCTTCCCGCTCCTTTCTCAGTAAGAAACCGCGCGATGGTATTGAAATGGACTTATTGGTGGAACCTGTAAAAGAGCCGTGATGTAGCGATTAAACCAGAAATTGGGTAAAGTGTTACAAGCAGCACTAGCGTTGATGTAGTTGATGTAGCATAAAGAATTTTTTGGTCCAGGCGTCCGACTGCGTATCCGGCTCTCGTTGCGTCGCACTCTTTTACTCTGTTTTCTTTACTCAGCTTTTATGTACGAACCCGCTTTTCGGCTAATCCAGCTTCAACTTTAATAAAGAGTAGGTTTTCGGCAGTATCGTAAGTTTATCTACGTTCGTTTCAGGGTCTTTAGTAAACTTAACTTCTATTAAGGCAGTTTTTCTTGGCGAAACAACTGTATTTGAGTTGTGGGTGTGAAACACAAAATACATTTTCTTTTTCTTTGTTACGATCATATCTCCATGCCCTGGTCCATTTATTCCAATTTCTTTTTTAGTAAGAATGGGGTTTCCGGCCGACTTTTTCCAGGGCCCAAACGGGCTATTGCTAACTGCATAACCCACTGCATAGTCGGGATTACGAAAATCGTTTGCAGTATAAAAAAGGTAGTAAAGGTTGTTGTGTTTTATTACTGCAGGCCCTTCTGTGACAGGCCATTTCGAATTGGCCGTGTTTTCCCACGGTTCGGTAGCTGTAATACATTCATGTAATGTTTCCGGTTTTATAGCAGAGAAATCGTCGGCCATCTCAGCCACAAAAATTTTATTACCACTGTCCAACCGCACATGATATAAATATTTCTTACCGTCGTTATCGATAAAAACAAAGGGATCAATTTGGTTGACCCGGGCTGCCAATGGCTCTTTTACTTTTTGTGTAAACGGACCTAATGGTCCCTCACCCTCTGCAATGGCAATGTTTTCATTTGCCACGTAAGCCATGTAAAATTTATTGTTATAGCTAAACACCTGGGGTGCCCAAAAACCTTTGGTTCCATACACATCTCCTTTCTTCAGTGCATAACCATTATTTACGTCTTTTGAAGCTTTCCATACCTTCATATCTTCTGATGTATAGACAAGGAAACCATTGTCTGCATTTGCTCCGACTGTGCCATATAAATAATAAAGCCCGTTATAAAACACTATAGTAGGATCAGCCAGATAAATGTTTTGATAGGTGTTAAGATTGTAGTTTGATACGCGGGATGTTTTACATTGAAGAAAGAAAAGAACCGGCAGCAATAGCCAAATTCTTCTGACACAGACAGCAACTTTCATTTTAAGAAGTAAGTTTGTTAATAGCTTAAAAATAGAATAATAAATTTTAAGCGAAGACTTATAACAGGACGATTCAGCTTACTGCGGGCTACCTATACGATTTTCCAACTACTTCCCTTATAATGTTATCAAGGTTAATGGAGCTGTCAACGATCATCTTACAAATATTTTTAACATTGGTATCTACATCCATTTTTTCTAAAATAGCTGTCAGGCCGAGTATATTAGATAAAGGGCTACGGATGAGGTGAGAATGTTGAAAAGCAATTTCCTTCAGCACCTCCTTTCTTTTCTCTATCTCCGACTCCGCTTGTTTCAATTGTTGTTGTTCATCGATGTATTTGGTAATGTCGTACCCCAAACAAAATATACCTTCAGGTTCACCATTCTCCTTAAACATGGCTCTATACTCCCATTGGGTTATTACAAAACCGCCTTTACCATCATGTTTTCGGATAGTAGCGGGAAACAATTCGCTGGGATTGGCGAAACATTTTGCAGCAGTCTCTTCGCAAACCTTTGTATCATCAGGGTGCATCGTCATGTAGTATGGCATCCCTACAATTGCATCACTTATATAAGAAAAGGACTTAGCATAGTGGCTGTTTACGTAGCTGTATTTCCCATCCATACTAGTAGTTATAATATAATAAAAGTTAGAAGTTTCTAATAATTCAATTATTTGAAGAAAATCCTTCATAGGCTCAATTTTGTCTAATGTTTTAACGTCAAATTTCTATAATTCTTACATAGTAGAAACAAAAAGTATAATAAAGAGATAAAATAACAATCAATGCCAGGCAAAAAAGATTTGTGGTTCAATGATAAGACATGAGTTATAGGATGGGATACAGATAGAATTTTAGACAGTTACTTTAAAGCAAACGAGATAAGCGATTAACGGAAGATTTACTTTTGTACCAGAGCGACAGATTTTAGAGTCTTTAAAACAAACGAAGAAACCGATGCCGCAGTTAGTATACCGTGATGCCTCTTTAAATGACCTTCCTGATATCGTAGACATCTACAATTCTACCATTGCATCAAGAATGGTTACCGCCGATATAGAACCTGTAACGGTTGAAAGCAGGGTAATTTGGTTTGAACAACATGCGCCAAAAAAAAGACCATTGCTGGTAATTGAATATGAAAACAAAAAAATCGTAGGATGGGTAAGTTTTCAATCCTTTTACGGAAGGCCGGCATACAATGCCACAGTTGAAATAGGCATTTACTTACACCCGGAAGAACGAGGGAAAGGGCTTGGACAGCCGGTTTTACAACACTGCATGGATGAAGCGCCAAATTATGGTATTAGCACACTACTCGGATTCATTTTCGCCCACAATACAGCCAGCATACGACTGTTTTACAAGCTTGGCTTTGAAGAATGGGGCATGCTTCCAAACGTGGCCAACCTCGACGGGATGGAACGATCTCTGAAAATATTGGGCAAACGCATAGCTTAGAACACTAGCGCTATCCCAAACTAAGATGGTCTGCAAACCCGTTGGAACACTTTCAATGTTGTTTTAGATGATTCTTATTTTTTTATGCCGGAGATATAATAAATACCCCAAGTTGAAGTTTCTTATTCTACCAGTTACCACTTTTGATTTTTCAAAAAATACATTCAATAGAAACCAATAATAGAAGGATTATTTAATAAAAAACGAGAAAATGAATAATGCAAAATCAAATTCATGCCACTCGCTCATTGACACACGCTGGTTGAATAAGTTTTCTTGTAAACTTTTTTTATCAACCAAGTGAACTTTATAGAAAGAACGGACAAAAGAATTACCA
>JALYZZ010000313.1 GCA_030948675.1 Bacteroidota bacterium
TGAGTCACCACTTTATAGCGATGCGCAGCTTCGGTTAATACCCTTGCTTCATAGATGTCATGTGTCATTGGTTTCTGCACATACACGTGCTTACCCATTTGCATTGCCATCAAGGCAGGAATAGCGTGACCATGATCGGGGATTGAAACAGATACGGCATCTATGTTTTTCTTTTCCTTATCCAGCATTTCCCTGTAGTCTTTGTAATAAGTAGCGTTTGGAAAAGCAGCTCTTGTTTTAGCAGACTGACGGTCATCAACGTCGCATAAAGCAACAATATTTGCATTGCCCGACTTAAAGAAATTAGCAATATCGCTCTGGCCTTTACCACCAGCGCCGATCGAGCCAATATTTAATTTATCACTTGGCGCAACAAATCCACGCCCTAAAACATGGCGCGGTACAATAAAAAAACCGGCGGCGGCAAGTGATCCGGTTTTTATAAAATTCCTTCTGGACGACAGATCCGGTGTATTTTTTTCCATAAATGTTTTTTAGAAAGCAATCATTAAATTTTGTGTAAAAAAGTAAACTTATGTAGTTTTTAAAACATGAAGTGAAGACTCACCAAATTTATACAAATTTTATATGTGTTTAACAAAAAAAGGTAGGCAAGCCCGGGCATTGCAACCGGGTGCATAAATGAATGTGGCAAGACAAATGATATAAATTGTACGTGGCACGCTTTTACTAAAAAAATAGGCGAAAGCTAATACTAACATATCTGCCAACACAGATCAAAACAACAACGATGAAAACTTTCCGGCTTTACCATGCTATGATCTTTGCCACTATTTTTTTCTCTGCCTTATGGGCGTGTTCTAATCAAATTTCTCAGTCTAAAACGATCAGTCAGTCAAATGAATATCCTGCTACTCTGGAGAAAGCGATGAAGAATAAAAGATATTTTTTAATGCAGTCTGGAATTAATCTGTATACAGTCACTTCTCTGGATCTTGACAAGGCAAAAAAGCAAATGACTGTAACGCTTGATAAAGTCGACTCGCTTCACCTTGCCCAATTCAAAAATGCCGCGCTTAGGAGCAATAAACGAAATGAAGGCGCGTCTATGCAACCCCAAATAAATGTTTATCTAAAAGACTCTACCAGTTATACTCTGGATGAACCACATACTATATCAGTCAATAACGTAGCACGGATAGAGTTGATCAATTAACGTGTGATGTTTAATATTTCAATATTTCTTTATTAATTCAAGCTCGTGCTCTTTCACTTCCGCTTCATTTGCCTGCAGATAAATGTCTTTGCGGCCGATAAGAAGAATGGTCAAACCAAGCAAACTACATCCGGCCATTATCGCTGCCATTGGTACGGTGGTGCCGTTGAAAAATAAGCCGACCAGCGCAGAAGCCAATGCACCGCATCCCATTTGCAAGGCACCCATTAAAGCAGAAGCACTTCCCGCGCTCTTTGAGAAAGGGGCCATTGCCAGCGCAGCAGCATTGGGAAACGTAAAACCCTGGCAGCTTAAAAATAAAAACATTAGAAGGATGGTGCTGTAAAGATTTAAGATTGCGAGTACGTTACCTGCAACCAGTAACAGACCCAACGCAGATTGTGTAAAAAACACCACCCGAATAATTTGAGCGCTGCTATATTTTTTTAGAATTAGATTGTTTAGCTGGCTGCTGCCTATTAGCCCTGCGGCTATGAGGGAAAAAATTAAACCATACTGTTTTTCGGTCACGCCGTATAGATTCATAAAAACAAACGGGGAACCGGCAAGGTATGCAAAGAGCCCTGCCGAAGCAACAGCGCCTGCAAGTGCGTAGGTGTAAAACTGAGGCTGTTTAAGTACGTTTACAAAACCGGTAAGAATTGGTTTTGGCAAAAGAGAAAATGTTGGATCAGGTTTTTTGCTTTCGTTCAGCCAGAAAATAACTGCCGTTAAAATGATAGCGGCGACAACGGCAAGTACCAGAAAAACAACCGGCCAGCCAAAAGCGGAAATAATGTAGCTTCCCGCGGTTGGAGCAAGTATGGGTGATACGCCTAGTATGAGTATCAACAACGAAAAAACGTTCGCATTTTCTTCAACGGGAAATACATCTCTGACAATTGCATTTGGTGCTACCATTCCAACACATCCTCCCAGAGCTTGTACAAAACGAAAACCAATTAATACTTCCACTGATGTTGACAAAGAGCAGCCAATGCTTGCCGCGATATACAACCCTAACCCGATACACAGAGGCTTCTTTCTGCCAAACCGGTCAAGAAGTGGTCCACACAACAATTGGCCTATACAAATGCCGATGAAAAAAGAAGACAAAGAGTAGGCAACATAATCTACTGTAGTATGCAGATTAACGGCGATTGCTGGAAAACCAGGCAAATACATGTCGATTGAAAAAGGTCCAATTGCGGAAAGTAAACCAAGGATCAGTATTAGTAAAGCCCGTTGTCTCTTATCCATAGCTGCAAAGAAAAGTGATTGCAGATAAGTAAAGATGTTTCGCCAATGACAAAATAAATTGGACTGAGATATAGAATGCATCCAGGAATGACACCTGGTGTTTATGGCAGCGGTCTTACCATAATATCTTTAAACAAAACCTTGCTTTTAGGATCGTGTCCTTGTAATGCAAATGTTCCGTCTGAAATAAATCTTTGTGCATCACCTCCAGTTCTTTTCAGATCGGCAGGTTCTGTATAATCTACCACTGTTTTGTCGTTTATTTTTATAACAACCTGTTTACCCCGAACTGTTATACTTTCAGTAAACCACTCATTGTCTTTTACATAAACCTCTTTTACATCTTCAATTCCATACAGACTGCCTGTTCTTCTCCAATCGGTGTGCGAATTGTTTACCTGCACTTCGTACCCTTTGGAAGGCCAACCCTTTTCCTGGTAAGCGGTGTGAAAGTAAATACCCGAATTAGAGCCAGGGAAGGTCATCACCTTAGTTTTAAATTCAAAGTTTTTAAAATCATGATTCATCACCGGGCCATCATAAAAAAGATGTGCTGTGTTTCCATTTACTACTATGGTTCCATCTTCAACCTTAAACGTTTCGGCATTGGCTCCCACTTTCCAGCCCTCTAGGGACTTTCCGTCAAACAGACTGATCCATTTATCATTTTGTCTAATTATAGTTTTAGCAGAAAAAGAGCCAAGACAAAGAATTATGGCACTGAGAGCAATCAATTTCTTCATGATGTATTGTTTTTATTTTTTACGACCCACTTATGAAATTAAGGTATTTAGAACTGGTATCGCCCACAGAACTAGTATTTTCCTCCTTACCCATCAACACTCTGCCACCCTTCAAA
>JALYZZ010000572.1 GCA_030948675.1 Bacteroidota bacterium
GAGAACCTATGCTTAAAGGCGCATAACTTCTACAAAATCAAACTAATCCGGAATTGGAACTGTTTTTGAAGGTAGTTTGAGATTAGATCTAAACGATATGTTTATGGCCAACACTGCTTTTAGAGAGGCTTACCCGGAATTGGTTGAAAAGGTAATTTTAAATGTGGATGATAATGAAATGAATCAGCTTGTTATTTCCAAGATTATGGAAAACGCTGGTATGAAAACAATCACAGTTTCGAACGGAGCAGAGGCTATTAAAAAACTTACAGAGGGTCTTAAGCCAGACTTTATTTTAATGGACCTTGAAATGCCGGTAATGAACGGGATGCAGACTTCTGAGTGTATTAAAAAAAATATCGACTCTCACATACCTATCATAATAAACTCCGGTGCAGTTTCAGAGCTGCAAAAATGGAGGTTGAAGAGGTTAGGTATTAACGATTTTTTACAGAAGCCTTATAGCATGAATGATATTTTTTCTACCCTATACAAATACATTGGCGTGTACAATGCATAGACTTTAGCCTGTTGAAGAAAGATCCTCAACTAAGAGTTATCGTCAGGATGTCTGGTTTGTAAGTTTAAGTGTACTTCCCAACCATCATAAGTCGATACCATTTCGATATCTGCTTCAAAATGCTTGTATCTTTTATCATCCAAGTCTAGCCGCAGAGTACTTTCCGTAAATTTTAATTCTTCTTCCGGCTTTTGCATGTCTCCGTAAAATCCAACCATACTTTTATCTATCCATCTAATCTGGCTTTTTTTTACCTGCCTAAAAACATTTTCATAAATCTTTGCCGCCTCTTTATAATTATCACCCTTGTACATGACTGCCTGCCAACTAGCCGAAGTGTCAACCTTTGAGTGAAACTTGTAAACTGTGCAATTATTTGCACCAGGAAGTTTTACCACAGACTCAAATGTTTCCGCATCCCTTTCATTGTTAAGTGAATTACCCTGAATAGATGAAAAATTAAGTCTGAAGTCCAGTACTATTTTTTCCAGCGCATTTGAAAATTCGGGCGACGGAAGTAATGATTTGTAGAATTGGCCGTTACAAACATTACCAGATACAAATATTAGCAGTAAAGCCAGCAGGTTTTTTTTCATAGTATTGGTTATCTCGATAGGGCAATAATACAGATTTCTTTCAAAATTTAATCTAGCTTTTTTGTCGTACGCGCTGCTCTCATTATTCATATACCTCGCTGCTTTTTAGCGGTTTACCAATTCCTGCAATCTTCTACACAAAACATTTTGAAGTTCCATCAGTCTTTTATTTAACGGATCTTCAATTATAAAGCTGACTTTACTTCCTTTATCAACTTCATAATACAAGTCGACGGGAAGATCTTTTATCAACTCTTTGTCAGTAACGTGTACAACAATGTTTCCATTATGTTTTGGCCACTGCACGTCTGCTTTTCTCCTTTTTTCTTCAAATTCAAAATATAGCAACATACGTTTTGCCTTAGAATATTAAAAATGCTTTTTGCATGCAAATATTGCAAGAATAATACGATTCGTTTCACCACAACACACATATTCATACACGTGTAAGAACAGACATCATCTCAATTGAAAAAACTGTTCTCAACAAAAAATGATGAACTTTTTTTTAATGTAGGGCGTTATTTTAAGAAACACCAACATGAAAAAAGGAGATAAAGTTCACTGGAACTGGGGAAAAGGCCAGGCCGAAGGCACAATCGTAGAAAAATCTGAAAAGACAATTAAGAAAAAGATAAAAGGTACTGAGGTTAAACGAAAGGCAAGTAAAGAAGAACCATCATATGTGATAAAGCAAGCAAAAGGAAATGTAGTGGTGAAATCTGAAAGTGAACTGACCGGGGGAGGTAAAGAAGACGTTACACCGAAGAAATAACGGTTTCAACGGCGAGGGAACGTGTTAGGTCAGTAATGTTTATAATACGAGTATTCCTCGTTTTTATATAAAGGTTTACTTGTGGGATACAATATATCTTCAGCAAACTCGTATCCCTCTTCTGCAATCTTGTCCAGTCGTTCCATTATTCTGTGCTTTTTAGTTCTCCCTGCTAATAAAACAACTAAACCTATTGCTACGATTGATGTAATTCCAAGTATGATTATTTGCCTGTTTTTCATTCTTTTACTTTCTTATAATATTCATCATTCTCAATGCGAATTTAAGATTTTAACTAAGACAAAGACTTCTCAAGTTTTAATTTTTAGTAAAGTCTTTATCGTCACTTTCATCTAGCTATCAAATCAAAGTGTCCTTCTTAAAGCGCTACCATTCCAATGTTTACTTTTTTTGTTCTGGATCGCTTCAATTAAAATGACCTAAATATTATTTTAAATACCGCTTTTCTCCCTGGTTAACTAGCAACTTATGTGTTTTAATTGGCCCACCTTTATAACCAAAGAGCCAGTAATAAAAAGCACGTAAAAAAGGTTATTCAACGCATGGGCCTAACTGATATTTTAAAACAAAATGAGTGCCATTGAAAAAAGGGTTTTTATTTGTTCTGATTGTTGGTTTTCCTGCCCTTGAGCCAAACCCATCTTGATCTGTGTAGGCAGTACATCAATAATAATAGTTGCGTTAATAACAATAAAAAGAGCAACCTCTTTATTAAAGGGTGCTCTTTTTATTGTTAGTTGTAAAGCCGGCGTTTACTTAATTATAGCTTCTCTTGTTTCATAACAATCAAAAAACGTCGGTTTACTAACAAGAATTTGCAATTTTTTTAGTCTTTTAAAATCTCTTTTTTTGCTGGTTAGTGAACTTTATTTTGCGTCATTTGTAAATAATAAATAGTGTAATTTCAAAAAAAGTAATATGGCAAATGCTTCAAACAATATTAAAAAGGAGTTTCTGTATCTGGACCAAAATGTAGAATTTTCTTTTGATCTCGTCGGTAATATCCTCACTATCACATGTGAACATCCAATATTTAAAAAGCGTTTTTCAAGCAACACTGTAACTTTTGGTGTTGACGAATTTTTTAAAACATCGCATAAAGGAAACATTGATTATGATTTTTTTGAAAAGTTGAAGATCTCTCTACAGGAGTATTTATTAGATCATGGCGTAAAATGATAGATACAGTTGCCCTTACTTACAATTGCTTCGTCTTCCATTTCTTCCTTGTAGTATTAGTAATAACACGAATTGTTTTACTTATCTATCCCAAAGACTTAAACTGCTTTTGCGCATTAACATCTTGAGATTCTCTGTTAATAATAAGCATACCTACTAATTACCAAAATACTTCTGACTACACTTAGGGGGTACAGCAACCCATCATTTTTCGCTTTCTAGCAATGTTTTTCATTCTACTTTTCAAATGTTGCAATTGCCCATTCAACATTTGCTCTCCTTATCTTTGCGGCCATTATGCATTATGTTACGGTAGAAAATTTGACAAAAGCTTACGGAATAGTTCCTCTTTTTAACAACATCTCATTTCACATTAATGAAGGTGATAAAATATCACTTGTCGCTCGAAATGGGGTAGGTAAAAGTACTTTATTACGCATTCTTTCAGGTAAAGAGACGACGGATAGCGGAACGGTGTGGATTAATAAGGACGTAACGGTAGCGTTGTTCGAACAGGATCCCAAGTTTGATGAAAACAAAACGATTCTCGAAAATATCTTCCATACTGAAAACCCCGTTATCAGGGCTATAAGAGACTATGAGGCTGCGGTAGATGCGGCTGAGGATGCAGCGGCCTTTGGGAAGGAA
>JALYZZ010000586.1 GCA_030948675.1 Bacteroidota bacterium
ACAATGCCGAGTTGATGGAGTATTTCGAAAAGCGCTACAGTGAAGGATTGTCTGCGTTGGTGCCTGAGAATGAAGCGCAGATGAATAAGCCATGGACTTTGCGAAACGGAGAGAAAATCTTTAGCACAGAACCTAAGATTGAGATCACTAAAATGTCTATCAGTCAGCAAATTCATCATAGAGCACAGTTAGGGGTTTATTTAAGATTACTGAATATTCCCATACCCGGCAGCTATGGACCCAGCGCTGACGAGAACAGTTTCATGTAATAAAGACACTGCATTAAAGATTGTAAGGCTGCTGTTGAAGCAGCTTTTTTATGTAATAAACGTTTTTAAAGTTTTGATGTTTATCTATAGCAACTTTGCAAAAAGCACTGCGCCGCTTTATTAATTTTAGTATTATTATGATGAAAATGACCTTTAGTACAAAGCTTTTCTATTTACCGCTAATACAACATCAACACTAAAACTTTGCAGCATATGAAATGGCAGATTTCACCCGATCAGACCCGATATTTTCAGCAAAATGGTTTTATTATCATTGAAGATTTTTTGTCGCCGGACGAACTTGAGTATTGGCGCTCGGCGGTAATGGAAGCTGTAACCGAAAGAGGTGGTAAAAAAATGCCAGGCAAAGACACAAAAATAGGAGAGGACGATGGCATTAATGAAGACGCGGAATACTTCGGAAAGGTGTTTGACCAATTGCTGAACCTGTGGCAAACAAATGATAAAGTGAAGGAGTTGATGATGGATAAACACATCGGCGAGATGGCTGCAAAATTAGCAGGTGTAGAAGGCATCAGGATCTGGCACGACCAGGCGCTCTTTAAACGTGCATGGGCTAATCCCACAGCCTGGCATCTTGATACTCCTTTTTGGTCGTTTTCAGATCGTAAAGCGCTTTCTATATGGATCGCTTTAGATGATGCTACTGTTGAGAATGGATGTCTTTATTTCATTCCTGGTTCACATAAAACAACCAGCTTTGAAAACAGCGCTATTGGAAAAAATATGGATGCAATCTTCCAGGTATATCCGCAATGTGCAGCAACGCAACCTTTTGTTGCGAAAATGAAAGCTGGTAGCTGTTCTTTTCATAATGGTTTAACAATCCACGGAGCCGGTGCCAACATGACGCCTGGTGTACGCAGGGCAATGACTTGCGCTTACATGCCTGATGGCAATATTTTTAATGGGCAAAAGAACATTTTGCCCGACGAATATCTGCGGGAATTAAAGGTAGGCGACCCTTTAAACAACGATGCTCAAAATCCTTTAATTTATCATTCATCCCTTGTGCCCCGTTTATGAAGATAAAATTTTTTTGTCCCCGTTGGGGAGCCGAACAGATGGAATGGCGTACATATCTCGGGGCCGTGAAAGAGGCGGGATACGCCGGTATCGAATGGTTTCCGTTTGGCCAAAAAGGCGATTATATGGAAGTGATAAAGCTGTTGGAAGAACACCAATTAGACTTTGCAATTGTAATGGCTGTAACCGGTCAAACAGACAATTTCGTTGTTTACCTGCAAATGTTTGAGACACAACTTACCGAACTGGCAAACCTTCAAACGCAAAACAAAAGAGCTTTGCAAATTACTGCACAAACAGGAAGGGAATTTTATACAGAACAACAGGTAGATGAATGCCTCTTGGTTTGTAAGAAAGTAACGCAAGCAACAGGTATTCCTATCTATCAGGAGACGCATCGCAACAAATGGGCCTATGCTGCTCATATTGTGTACAACCAATTGAAAAAACACAGCGACCTGGCACTGACTTTAGATGTCTCTCACTGGTTTTGTGTGTCGGAAAGTTATTTGCAAGATCAACAGCGCGCAGTAGATCTTGCCATTGAGCATACCCAGCACGTTCATGCCCGCGTAGGTCACACAGAAGGGCCGCAGGTTTGGGAACCTGCAGCCGCAGAATATGCTGAAGCCTTAGATGAGCATTTAAAAATTTGGGATAAATGGATAGTCAAAATGAGCAGAAGCGGTGTTTCTTATTGCACTATCACTC
>JALYZZ010000592.1 GCA_030948675.1 Bacteroidota bacterium
GGGCAATGCTTTCGGGCAACGCATCAGTCCTGTACACTTTTTATCCGCCGTTAAAAGCGCACCCTTTATTTTACCTTGGCGCAGCGTTGCTGCTTGTTGGCTCGTGGATACCCTTGTTTAACTGGGCCGGCATGTACATGCGATGGAAAAAAGAAAACAGTGAAGTAAAAACACCATTAGCCGTGCTGATAACGCTGGTTAATTTCGTAATCTGGTTTGTATGTACACTTGCTGTTGCTTACGAAGTTTTAGTGTTGTTAATCCCCTGGTCTATGGGCTGGAAAGCAACCATCAATGTAACTCTTGCCCGTACTCTATTCTGGTTCTTCGGACATGCCCTTGTTTACTTCTGGTTATTGCCAGCTTACGTTATGTTTTACACCATGCTTCCAAAATTGGCAGGCGGAAAATTATACTCAGACTTGGCAGGTCGCGTATCAGCATTCCTCTTTCTGTTATTTTCAGTGCCTGTTGGCGTACATCACCAGTTCAGCGACCCATCTATTACCAAAGGGGTAAAAATGTTCCAGGGTTTACTGACTTTTGGGGTAGCCATCCCAAGCTTTATAACAGCTTTCACGATAGCAGCTTCTTTGGAGTATGCAGGTCGTAAGCGGGGCTCAAAAAGCTTGCTCGGCTTTTTTACAAAGCTCCCTTACCTCGATCCAAAACGATACCTGTTTGCTTATCTTATTTGTGGTTTGTTTCTATTCATTTTTGGCGGATTAACAGGGCTGGTAAATGCTTCAGGCCAATTAAACGCAGTGATACACAACACGGCGTGGTTGCCCGGTCACTTTCACATGACTATTGCCGGACCGGTGTTTCTTGCCATTCTTGGCATGAGCACACATTTATACTCAACCACCTCCGGCAAGCGCATATTCTTACCCAATGTAAATGTGATTATTCCTTATCTGTGGACTTTCGGCATATTGATATTTTCAACTGGCCTGTCCTGGGGTGGACTTATCGGCGAGCCACGAAGAACTAATTTAGGCTTAACTTATTTAAATCCAAAGAGCGAATTGTTTACTCCTGAGTGGGTGCCCACAACGATGCTTGCCCTTGCCGGCGGCATCATTATGACTATCGCTGCTATTTTGTTCTTTGTAGTATTTTTTGGAACCATATTTAGTAAACGCACCGAGGAACCGGTTTTAGATCTGCCAGTAAGCGAAATTCTTCACGACGAAAAACGTATTCCACTGTTCGATACTTTCAAACCCTGGTTGGTTACAATGGCGTTTATACTTGCTATAGCCTATGTGCCTGCTTTTATGAATGCAAGTCAAAACCCCGGCCCTGGCGCACCACGTTTTACACCTGACAATCCAATGCCTGTACAAGGAGAAAGCCCTGCCGTCATCAATATTACTCCCAATCCAAAACCTGCAGTTATTGTAGCCAAGCAATGAAACAAGCTAAAACAATGTGGTTATTTGTTGCTGTAGTCGTATTGGTTCCGGTAACTGTATTTGCAGTAGTAAATTGGTATGGTAACCACTACCAAAAATTACCGGTTTTAGGCCCGGAAAAGCACCAGGTTGGAAACTTTAATTTTAAAAGCCAAAACGGACAAACAATTACCATCAATGATTGGAAGGATAAAATTGTAGTAGCTAACTTTTTTTTCAGCCACTGCTCCAGTGTCTGTCCGAAAATGATGTATCAGTTAAAAAGGTTGCAGGCGTATGGAGATAAAAACACGCTTATCAGTTCCTTTACCGTCGACCCGGAAAGAGACAGCGTAAGCAGGCTTAAAAAGTACGCAACGCAGTTAGGTATAACCAACAACTGGCTGCTGCTTACAGGCGATAAAATAGCTCTCTATCGTTTTGCAAGAAAAGATTTAATGATAGTAGCTACTGATGGTGATGGCGGGGTTGACGATTTTATTCACAGTGAAAATCTTGTACTAATTGACCCGCTTGAAAGATTACGAGGCTTTTACAAAGGAACAGATGAAACGGAAGTAAACAGGCTGATTCACGACATTGAAAAGCTAAAGAATGAATTCAATTAATGATGACAATCATACATCATCCTGTTTATTACAGCGGCTTATAAAGAGTGCAAAAATGAAATTTGTGTATAAAAAATAACTCAGATGAGAACTAAATTTCTACTATCAATTCTTGCCTTGCTGCCTGCCTTTTGCAGTTTTGCAATGCCCGCAAATACGCTTGCTGAAGAAGGCAAAGCACTTTTTACAAACCGTTGTGCAGCCTGCCACAATGTAAATAAAACGTTGACTGGTCCTGCGTTGGCGGGGGTGGATCAAAGACATACCATAGCATGGATCACCAGGTTTGTACACTCTTCACAAACCGTCATTAAAAGTGGGGACAAAGAAGCCATAGCCTTGTTTGAAAAATTCAACAAAATAACAATGCCGGATCATCCGGATTTAACTGAAGCTGATATTAAAGGCATAGTTGAATATATAAAATCGGAAACTAAAACTGCAGCAACAGATGCGGCCCCTTTTCGTAAGCCAGGTAAGATCCATCCAAACTATACACCTTTGTCTATCGACAATTACGGTTACTTTACATTCTTTGTCGCTCTTGTTTTTGTACTTGTGGGTGCGCTGCTTGCACTTGTTAAGGTAAAAAGCTTGCAACGTGATTTAAACGGGGAGGTTTAGAGTATTATTAAGCCCTCAGCAATGCTTCTATGCCTCGTTACACAGAAAGCTTCTTCCAACGGCTTTGCAGTGGTATCAATAAACAAGGTGAGACAAATAATTGTGTAGATTATTAAAGGAGGAAAATTTTATAATTAAAAACAGTTTATAAATAGCCTTCCTGCAAGTGGTGCCTATATCGCACTCATATTGCCAGGACGTGTTAACCCTGGGTAAGCAAACACACACTATCATCTAAAGCTTCAACAGAATGAATAATATTGACAGGAATATCTATTTCGTCAAACTTCTGTAATTCAATTTCCCGCACTCCTTGCCTGTACAGCACATTTCCTGATATTACTGTTAGTTTTGATTGTACGTGTGCCTGTGTTCTTTAAGCTTCATACCTTTTTTAAAGCCGATTATAAGCACCGTACAGTGGTCTCCTTTATGTAACACCTTTGCTACCGGATGTGTGGCTGTTTCAAGCTGCTCGATTACTTCTTTTATTGTCATTTTCTTTTTATTGCTATTACGATTAATCTTGTTTAGGCAGCAGCCTATAGAAGCATTATACTACTTTCTGCATTTCTGTACTTATAAATTCTCCCGCACTATTTTGACTTTGTAATGTCCAGCTATTGGTAATTGAAATAGGGTTCCAAACATTTCCTGATTTTCGGCATATTTGTGTAGATAACCCTAGAAGTTCGTAGCAATCCTTTTCAACTTCATCTATCGTTCTGTCTACGCCTACTTTTAAATTAACTGAAGCGGAAAAATGGGAGATCTTGCCGATCAAAATATCAGCGCTAACCTTATGTGTTTTAGAAAAAATCGCGAGACTATTTTTTGAAAATTCAATTTTTAAAAACGGATAGTAAACTTCGAATGCCGTTTGCACATCCCCTATTTTCGTATGACTGTTTACTGTTATTACTTTATCTTCTTCCATAATGCTTTGTATAACAGAACAAAAGTATTCTAGTTGAAAAGCAAAACACAACTACTGGTATCAGTTGCAATGATGATTGTGGTCATTAAAAACCGCTTTGTTCAAAGACAACACTATTTATCATCGAAACCAGTAATCAGGAAATTTCAATGATCACTGACACAGATTCCATAAGTTCTAGAACCTGACCAAAATCATGTTTTTACCTGCACTTAGTCAAAGTATGAGTAATGATCCACGCGTCTACCCTTTCTCCTTTGGGAAGCGATTCGTTGAAGTTCTTTTTTTATCGTGTTTTTATAAGTTGCTATGTAACCGCCATCAATAAAAAGATTACGCGGGATATGTTCTACATCCCTCAAAGTACACGGTTATCGCATCACCACAGCCTACCCGCCAAAACCATATAATCATTTTTGTTTTCTCTGTAAAATACACAACAATTAGAACTGCCAGGTATTACTTGATCACGGCGTTGGTGCACCGCGAAGGTCCTTATTCGTGTTGAAAAGATCTATTGTTTGACGTTTCAATCCTTCTTATTCTGATGGTGGTCAGTAAGTAATCGCTTTTTGCTAAAATTCTTCTCGTGTAATAGAGTTTCAATCCTTCTTATTCTGTTGGAGGCGGAAGCTTCGGGATGATGGAGTAGTTTGTTCTTTGATTTGCCGCCTTCATATTAACTACATTGCCTTTGTCTTGTGCATACATTTGAAAGGACACAAACAATAGCCCCATAGTACATCCAATAATTTTATGCTTCATAATGTGTTTAATTAAATGATTTGATACTTGAATGGAGATAGTCAAAAGTGAACTTCTTAAAATTGATTTTCTACTTTACTACTACCCTTACACGGTCAAGGTTTTGGATACGGGTAAAAGGATCTCCGGCGTTGCCTTGCCGTTGCGACACACCTTTCAATGTGACGAAATAAGTTCCAGGCTTGGAAAACGTGTGGATGGCTGTCAAGGTCACTCGCTCTCCCGACTTATCGCTCAACTTCAGCTTTCCTTTGACCGGGAAGGTACCGCTCCCCTCAAAGTCCCACTCTGCGGCTATCACTTTGCCAGCTTGCCGAGGCACTTCGATGGTAGCATTAAAAGAAACTGGCTGACCAGGTTTCACTTCTGCCCGTTTGCCGCCGTTGGCCTTCAATGTTACGACCGGCTGTATACCTTTACGCTCTCTGGCTGTAGGCGGTACAACAACTTGCCCGCCAACTATTTTATAATTAGTAGTTGCTGCGGGAGCAATTCCTTTTTCCACCCAGTCGCTTAAGTCAAGCAGGGCCTGGTGCAACACTCCCATATAGCTAACCACGTGTGTGGAGGCAGCAGGATTTGATAAGTCGCCGTGATTGGCATGATCATTAAACCACAGCCGGAAGTTATTATCCAGGCTGTCGCCCATATTTTGCTTCAGTTTGTTCCGGTACCAGTCTGCTTGCCAGGGGAAAGCTTCGCTGTCCCACAACGATTCCACCAAAATCATCTTACCCCTGAATTTGCCCTTTGGCAACACTCCGGAAGCACCCCTGGTAAACATTGGTCCAAGCAGCATGGGGCGTTGCGGATATATCGGCTTGCCGGCAGAATCACGAAACTGATCCCATACATAATATTCTTTACCGGGCACCTGGTGACGGTGGTAAGTTTGCACTGCGAGAAAATTGGAATTATCAACTTGCACTGTGTCGCCGGGTTTTAGTTGTGCAAGCAATGCACGGCTGTTGGTAGGGGCAAGAATAACTTTATCAACAGCAGTTTTAGTTAATTGCAAAACCTGGCCGGCAGCAGCTCCACTTTTTATAATTAAATCACCGCCAATAAAATTAACATCAGGCAGTGTGTCCTCCAGTTGAAAAGCAACAGGCATTGTTCCTTCTTTTTCACCCATGCTCTTCCATGCAGCATCGGCAGTCCCTTTTTCCTCAGCCGAAAGTGGTTCAGTCAATCCTAACCTGACGGCTTCGTCATTCGTTATACCTGTTTTTATCCTGCTTACTTTTTGTATTCGTGCTTTTAAAAGAGATGCTGGTGGATTAGCACCCAGATAGCCGGGAGCGTGCCAGAAATCCTCCTTGAAATACTTCGAGTCCATCCCGATTATACTCTGGTAAAGAACCAAAAAACCATGAACGCCCATTGTTTTATATGCAAACCAGGCTTTGGGCGGAAAGCCCATTTTGGTTGCCTCTTGCAGTGCCTCTTTTTCTTCGGCATTGAGGCCGGCATCCATAGCCACCATACTTCCAGGTTCCAATGCGTCTACAATGCCTGGAAGTTTGTCGTGTAGTATCCGCATCGCATTCATGCGTACCGTAAACATATTAGGAATAGCGACCGGTGAACCCAAAACAAAAGGAACAACTCCGTCCCATACGCCTTCGGTATTTTCAATGCTGCCAAGTGTGCGATAAGCACCACCACTACCTCCAAAACCATAACCGTATGGCCGCTTTTCGTTGCCATATACCGGGGTTGCAACTACCCGGGAAAATTCGGCTGATGCAGCATTGGCACGGTAAGCCGCAATGGTAGGATCTGCATTAGATTTAGGCTTGGAGAAATCAATTTTTCCGCCGCTATTCGTCTCGATAAAATAGGCACCGCTGTTACCGGAGAAACTTATCATGTCGTCCTCTCCCTTTGCATTTTGTGCCAGGTTTTCATCGTCGGGGAAAGGAGTAAAGTATTGAAAAAAGCGGCCAAGGTATTTTTGTTTGGGAGGGAAGTAAAAGGAGAAACGGGTCTCAGTTCCCTTAAAGCCTCCGTGTACATAACGGTGGCGAACCGGCTTATCTCGCCACTCGTCAACGTCTACATAAGGCTCTTTGAAGAGTGTGTCTTTTGTTGTAAATGTTGCAAAGTCTTTACTAGTCAATGGGAGGTTGTCCTGTGCCCGCAGAAGGGAAGCAGACATAATTGCCAGGCAAAAAACCAGCTTTTTAATAATTCGTAATTGCATGAGTATTGCTTTTAATTTCTAATAACTTCTATCGGTTTTATTATTTTGTTGAAATCACTATTGGTGCAGAGCACCGAATAACCTCCTTCCCTAATTATTTGCAGTTATACTTTTTGACCCTTTTATCATTAATAATTCCTTTGAAATTAAGACCGAATGCAAAGTCTTAGGTATTCTCGTTTGCATCCGCTTAGCAACGAATGTTATGTGGAGTATCCTCTGCCTGTTGTCTCCGCCATATGCATATCCATTGGCATTTGCACTGGCAGTTAAGCAGAAGGTCACCAGCAACTAATAAGAAATTAATTTTCAATTAGTTTAGACACAGGCTTGCAATTGTAATTAATAATAGTAATCTTTATATAAGATTAAATGCATCACCATATTTAATTCTCCAAATAATTATCCTTGTATACTTTTTGGGATAAGCACTATGTAAAATACTATGTAAAAAGGAATATCCTTTTACTTCCTTCTCGTTTAACCTGTGGCCATAGATAAAGATTGAATTAAAGAGAAACTTAGTTTAGTTTATTTAAAGCTATTAAGTTTCAATTATAAATACCGCAGGGGAGCTTTGCTTTGAAATAAGATATGTTCTAATCCTATAAATAAATAGTTGCCTCAGGTTACATTCAAAGGGATATGAACTGCATCATCGCTTCGAACATTACCAAATTTTATCCATTAACTATTAAATAATCATATGAACAACGAACAAAATGAAGAAGAGTCAGCCTCATTAAATGAGCTTGATTTATCCAATGCAGAACAGATCCCTGCAATGCTTATAATACCTCGGGCTTCGGGTGAAAAATCGGATCTTGCTTCGAGCAGTCCTGGATCTTCAGGAGGACTACCACCTGTATTAACACCGAGACCACCAATTGTGCTAAATCCACCTATTTTGCTACCACCCATTGTTTTACCGCCTTTTGTTCCCTGGGGTATTGCTGGTGTTGAGGCTACACAGGCAACACAATTTTTTCTTATTAACGGGCAAGGGAGTGGTGCAGCTCCAAATAACAGTGTACCAAGCGTAGCTAATAAGGTTTTAATTCTTCGGGTGTATCCCAGAAAAGGAGTTATTTTGGCCTCACCGGCACAAGTAACCGGTGTCGTAAGCCGGCCCGGAAAACCTGACCTTCTCCCAATTAATGGACCTGTTGCAGTGCAAGATACTTCGGCTATACAACGTGTTAATGCCAACCACTCACTAAATTTCCGCATTCCGGCGGCAGATTGTGTTGGCACTGTTACGTTTACTATCAAGCTAATTAATACAACCCTTGCAACAGACTTTAGGATGACCACAATAACTAGAACTTTTGATGTGGTGCCGCAGGTACGTGTGCATGGAGTGTTAATTCATTACACCGGCAGGGGAATGAACATCGCTAACCCTACAGGAATTGATCTGATTAATACATTAGCGTGGGTTGGCCTAACATATCCCATTAGCGGCTTCAATTATACTGCTTGCAATGTAACAGATTTCAATGGTGATTTAACCGTAGGAGGTGGAGGAGGTTGTGGAACAGGTTGGAATGTATTATTCAATATGTTGTGGACGATGCGTTCGGCTAGTGGTACAAATGATGTATTCATCGGACTTTTGCCAGCAGGTGTTCCAACTTCTGGCGTCATTGGCTGTGGCGGTGGTGGAGTTGCAATTGCTTATAATGGTGGCGGCACCGTGCTTGCTCAGGAAGTTGGTCATGCATTTGGTAGAGCACACGCTCCCTGCGGTAACCCTGGTGGACCAGACCCGAACTATCCACACTACAATTCCTATCCCTCTGGAAGTATCGGGGAATTTGGTGTAAACACTTCCAATATGCAAATTTTCAACCCCTCTTCTACGTACGACTTCATGAGTTATTGCGGTCCGGTTTGGGTCTCCCCTTATACATATACTGGTCTTAAGAATGCCATAGTTGCTACTCCAGCTGCAGCACATCCTGAACGTGCCGGTTCTGAGGCTGATGCTTTGCCAGGTGAATATCTCTTTATTAGCTTTCGAATGGATCAGGGAGGCCAAGTTGAAGTAATGAACAGTTTCCACCTTTATACACCTAAACCTCCGCAGGAAGTAGGTATAGAAACATCAGTAAGTTGCAGCTTACTCAATAAAAAAGGTCAGGTAATCCTAACTCATCATTGCCGTCTCACCAACCCTCACCATGATGAGAACGCTGCATCTGCTGAATTTTATGAAGCGCTTCCCTGGAGTAAAGACATCGCTAAAATTACATTCATGCGCAACGGAAAGGTAAGCCACACATCGGAAGTAGACGAACATGCTCCCGGAGTTAATTTTGTTACTACTAAAAAATTGTTAGAACGGAGAACTGAATTGATGCGGTTGGAGTGGAATATAAAACAGGATCAGGGTGTTGTTAAATCTCAAAAGGCTGTGAAGTATATTTTACGGTACAGCAATAACGCGGGCAGCACCTGGCGTGCTGTAACCGCTGACATCGAAGAAAATAGTCATGTTGTAAATTTAAATACTTTGCCTGGGGGCGATCAGTGTCTTTTTCAAATTGTTGCATCTTCGGGTATGCGTACTTCTACTGCTACAACAGAGCCTTTTGCTGTGGATCGCAAGCCGTATGAGGCACACATTCTTTCACCAAAGAGTTCAGATAACTTTAAGAAAGGTGCGGATGTTAGGCTCTACGGAGGCGGTTTTTCACCAGACTTTGGTACTATTGATTTTGATTATGTAACGTGGACTTCAGATAGAGATGGACTACTTGGTACCGGGTATGAAGTAATTACAAATAAACTTTCTTCGGGCAGACATCGAATCTCTATTAATCTGCCTGATGGTCTGGGTGGAGATGTAAGTGCGAGTGTATATATTCAGATAGGAACAGAATAAAGATTTCCTCTTATTGTTGCGTAAAAAACCGTGCAGTTCTTTTAGAACAACCTGCACGGTTTTTGCGTAATGTAATACTCCAAATTCTATCCATCTTACCCCTGGTTAAAGTTGCAGTGTGTTGGCCTGCTAACATCATTTCCTTTATAAATTCTAAAAAAATAATTTCCTATATGCCAGATTCAAATCAATCTACATGGATAGAGTGCCATGATGAGGAGTATGGTTTCTCACTTCGTTATCCCCCCGAATGGCGATCTGTGTCACCCGCAGGGCATTGCACAAAACTTGAAAGCAGCGAAAACAGGCCTCCAAACGAGATACCGAAAGTGGATATATTTATTGAAGTAAATTCTTTGCAAGGCAAATTTCCCAGTGATTATTTGAATTCCAAGTCAGTTCCAGGTCCCACTGTAAAATATTCGGATCGTAACGAAATAGAAATAAACGGTCTGCCGGCAGTACGTGCCAAATTCACTTCATTAGGAGGACCTGTACCTAATTGGGGGGTAGAACATTCATTTCTAAAAGGTGAAAAAGTAATGAAGATTTATATTAGTCAACCAACCGCGCAAATTGAACAACAATATGAAGAAATGTTAAGAACGCTTACATGGTAAGCACCCTGTTGGCAATGCGTTCGCGACACCGTAGAAGTGACAATAAAATTTTCAAAGCGCTATCTTTGGCGACATGAAAATTGACAAGTCTCCTGTTATCATTGGCGAGAGCCTCAATGGTTTTTGAGTTTATAAGTGAAGGTGTTCGAGGTAGCATTCCTAAACTTGTTATTTACAGTAAAACTCATCTATATAATTTTTAGAACTTAGATTTTGGTGACAAGGACGAAACAACAGGACAAATAGATGATGAAGTGGTTACAAACAACGGTGACAGTGTAAGAGTAATAGCAACCATTGCTTCCACACTTTATATTTTATGGACAAGTTTCCAGATGCAATGGTTTTTGCAGCAGGTAGCACGAAAGCAAGGACACCACTTTACAGAATTGGTATAAGTAATAATCTTGCTGAAATAGAAGAAGATTATGAAGTTTATGGACTTTGAGGTAAGAAGTGGCAACCATTTCCTTTCACCTTCAGCGTTTTTGCTTCTACGCCTTTATTTATTATTCCATAGCTGAATAATCTTCCTGCAAATGGCAAGATTAACGCAAGTGTCGTTAATTGTATTTTTACAAATTTATTTTAGCAAACACAACCAGTCAATCGAAAAAGAGGGACTGGTGTACTTTCCTATGTTCTGAGAAATGCCCGCAATACCCTTTAAACAATACGTGAAGCAGCATTAAAAATGTTACCATAACATTTTTAATGCTGCAAAGTGAATGTTGGTACAAAGACCGGCTTAAAAAAGTGGTGGCGACGGTAACGCTACATCACTTAAAAAGACAAGAAAAAGAATTGGTTAAGATTAGCTGAAGCGGGGCAAAAACCGATTGCTTGAACTATACAACCTCCAGATTGCGCTTACGTTTTCTCGCTTCTTTTTTTATCGCAAAATAATTTGACAAACTGAAATAAAAAAACATAAACACAGAAGAAATCGAAAAAATAATGCTAACTACCTGAATAATTCTCATAAGATCTGATTAATCGTTAGAAATGGGGGACATGTTAAAAGTATAAATAATCAGCTTATCAGAAAAAACTTTTTTTCGAGTTTTGCACACTGCTACTATATCTGGTGGATATATCCGATCCCGCTACTCCTAGGGGGACGAATTTTTAATTGCGATAATGAATATTGTAAAAGCGTTAGAAAAACTTTTAAAATTGAAAGTTATATGAGTTATGAATACCTAAACCTCCTTTTAACTTCATCAACTTCTCTCGGGTATTTAGGCGGGAAAAAAAAATCAGTGGGAAATTTGATAAAAAATTTCCCTATCACTGCCAGCATTTCAGGATAATCTTTTAGACGAACTCCGCGGCTTTTGATCGCAACCAAAAATGCGAGTGAGAAGCTGGTAACAAAGTTTAAGAGACCTATCAACAGTACACCGGCAAAAACGGTAAGCAAAAAGCTGGTCGACTCGGCAGTTCCCTGGGTATAAAATGCAATGGCAGAATTACCTGCTGCAATTGTGATGTGGCGGATGTCGAACGGAATACCGAAAATGTGACCTATAAAACCGGCCATACCCAGAAAAAAACCCAGGGCAACATTACCGACCAGCGAGCCAAGGTTGTCTGTTACATATAGCGTTACTTTTTGCAGTTTCCTCCTGGTTAAAGTATTCTTGAAAACCGGATGGTTTTTAAGACGCTCATTTACTCTGCCGTAATGAATTCCGTTCTCTACATAACCCGCTATCAATCCGCTTAAAAAAAGAAAAAAGCCGGTAAAACATGCATACAACAGTGATAGGCTGAGATAAGGATGTTGCTCTTCAAGTATGTGATGGGCAGATCTACTGTCCAACAGCAGATGACCTGTTATAAAATGATAAAAAGCAGCCAGTGAGTAGGACAAAGGAAAAACAATAATGAGGTTGCCAAAAAAGGAAGCAATCTGGCTTCTGGCAGTTCGGGCAATAATAATGGCAACTGCATACATATCAGGCTTACGATATTCTTTAAAATAATCAAGGGAACCAGCGATGGCAGAGGCCGTAAAAGCAGGTTGTTTGGTAGCGAGCGTTGTGCCTGTTTCATGCATAACCTGAAATCCGGAAGCATAGTTAATACTATATGTAAAGCCTTGCCAAAAAGGAGGAAGAACAGCCTTGGTAATAAGATTTTTGATAAGCGCAGTAAATGAAATAAAAAAACCTCCGCCCATTGCTGACTTTATCATCAGCCAGTAATCGGCACGGGTAGCAGTAATGTATTTTTCACCCCTGGTGCCTCCATGTTCGGTAATCTTAAAAGCAAGAAAAGCCAGGTTTGCAC
>JALYZZ010000599.1 GCA_030948675.1 Bacteroidota bacterium
TGTATAATCACTCTCTTGCTTGGTGCAATCTGGTGATCTACGCCACCATTTCTTTTTAAATAGATCAGCCCTGCGTCTGTAATATAATTTACAAACCAGCTTATTTCGTCAGCATGTGCTTCAATTACTACCTTGAAAGGCTGGTTCGGATTAATAATACCCACAGCAGTTCCATAGGGGTCAACGAATGTTTCATCAATATAAGGTGTAAGGTAGTCGAGCCATATTCGTTGTCCGCCTGATTCAAATCCTACAGGTGAGGGATTGTTTAAATAGTTCCGCAAAAAGGAATGAGAAGCTTCGTTTAATATTGTTTCTTCTTTCTTCTTTTCTTTTTTTGATTTCGACATTATTACTTTTTTATTAATAAAATACTTGTTATTCCGCAAAAGGCTTTCAAAAATACCAGGCCATCAACTGCCGCAAGGTAATATAAAACCGGTCTTCCCTGTTTGTATTTGAGTACAACAATCACTAAGAGCAAGTAGGGTATTAGTTGAATAAAACTTTGCAGAAACGTAAAATGCTGCTGCGATTGAAAAATAAAAAACGTTACCAGGTTAATAAGCGTTAGCGGCAGAACGATAAATCGAATCGTGTTTTTGACTCCAAAAATCACAGGGTAAGTTCTCAGGTTGTGATAGAAGTCAGTGTAGTAATCCTTCACATCAAAAATGATGGCATTGATTGAAAAAAAGAGAAAATCCTGCAGCCATAGCAACAGCAACGTAAAAATATGGGGTTCATAATCGAGCCTCCTTTGCACCGGCCACAGCAGTACAGGATAAACGGTTACCCATCCAGCCCATGTTAAACCAACAATAAAAGGCTTAATCCAACCTGTTTGCCTAATTTTTTTAATATTAAAAAATTTTGGCGCAAAAGTGTACCATGCTGCAATCATAGGAAAGGCAACTATTAAAAAAACCTTCAGCGGAGAAAGCTTAAAGAAAGCGGGGAGATTTTTGACAATAAACAGCAGGAACAAAAAGGCGGAAATGCCTATGGTAACTGTAAGTGTTCTTTTAATTGAACTAAGATTGTTTCTATACCAGATTGTTCGTTCATTGAAATTTTTTGCTTTTACACTCCTTACATAAATCATCGTATAGTAGATGATGGTACAAAAAAAGATAAGAAGGTAAAAAGGAAAAATATTTAAAGAGATGTGGTTAAGCAAGTTGCTTTCGATACAAAGAGCTACTGCGCAAATACCCAGGTAAATATTGCCATAAAAAAAAGCTCTTATAAATCTGCTCAACCGTTGCTTTTTTTATTTAGAAATCACCACTTGATCACTCACTATTGTATCGCTCTTGTTCTTTGCTTTATCCTGCATCCAAAACCTGAATGTAGCAGTATCATTTCTATTTACGCAACCCGAATGTACTATGGCAGGGCAACCTAAATTAAGCCCATAAGCATAACAAATCTCTATATCACCCTGCAGATTTTTTGTAGCATTAAAGTCAGGCATTTTATATTTAGAAGTAAAACCACTGTTTGAACTGGAGCAGCCTTTTACAATTTCCTGCACCCAAAGGCTATCCTGAACGTCGCCTTCCAAATCTGTAACGCCCAGCGTAAATGTCAGCGTTTCATTGTTGCTTAGAAACTTAGTATTTACTTTTTTATAAGTCAATTGAGGTTTACTGGTGAATTTATCCTTAGAGCAACCGGCCAAAACACTAAAAGCAAGAATTGTAACCAATATCTTTGTACTCATGATTTTCTTTTACATTTCAAATTTAGTTAAAACCCTTCATGCGTAACCCGTGGTGAAAGAGATTGTTAACAATATTTTTTTAGTATTACCTGAGAATTTTAAAGACTACGCCTTACAAATATTTCAGTTTCAATATCAACAAAATGCCATTTATAAAAGCTGGGTTAATGCTTTAAACATTAATGCAGCTAGTGTTACAGAACTCTCGCAAATTCCTTTTTTGCCAGTATCTTTCTTTAAGACCGATGCAGTTGTTACTGGTGATTTTGAACCCGAAGTTACTTTCGAAAGCAGCGGTACCACAGCAACTATTAATAGCAGACATTTTGTAAGAGATCTTGACTTATATACGCAAAGCTTTGCAGAAGGTTTTAAAATATTTTATGATAGCCCGGGCGATTGGTGCATTATCGGCTTGCTTCCGGCTTATCTTGAAAGGAAAGGGTCGTCCCTGGTAATGATGGTCGACGAGTTGATGCAGCTTAGCGGGCATAAAGACAATGGCTTTTATTTGTATGAATTTGAAAAGCTTGCACGAGTCTTAAGAGCGCTTGAGGCAAACAAACAAAAAACATTATTAATAGGTGTCACCTTCGCTTTGCTCGATTTTGCAGAGCAGTTTCCGATGCACTTGCAATACACTACTATTATGGAAACCGGCGGAATGAAAGGCAGAAGAAGAGAAATGGTTAGGGAAGAGGTGCACTTGATGTTGCAGGAAAAATTTGATGTTTCGTCCATTCATTCTGAATATGGTATGACGGAGCTATTGTCGCAGGGTTATTCGTATGGAGAAGGAATTTTTAACACGGTGCCGTGGATGAAAGTTTTGGTAAGAGACGAAGATGACCCTTTACTGATCAGTGAAAGTGGCAGAGGTTTGATTAATGTAATTGATCTCGCAAACATTTACAGTTGCAGTTTTATAGCCACAGACGATGTGGGCAGAATATTGAACGATGGAAGTTTTGAAGTGTTAGGCAGAAGAGATAACAGCGATATACGGGGATGTAGTTTAATGGTGATATAATGCTTCAATGCAAAATTCATGTTCCAAAAATTTACGCTGTTGCTTACCCTCGTCGATGTCCGGCGCATGGGCGAGTGTGCGTTGACCTAGGTTTATCTGCAGGGTTCAAAACAAGCACTTTCTTTTTATTTTTTCAACAGTTGCAGTATTGCCAAAATAAAAGTAGCTGAATTTTCTGCTGCCGTTTTACCGTACTTTTTAAAATCAAGGGCAGCACTATCATCTGCAGAGTCCGATAAAGAACGGATGATGATAAACGGCACTTTTTGCTGAAAACAAATTTGCGCTACCGCTGCACCTTCCATCTCTACAGCATCGGAGTTGTATTGTTTTTGTAATTGTTGATTAAGCTTTGTGTCTGCAAGAAAAATGTCACCGGTAATGATAGTTCCCGTGATGATTTGCGGTGTATAATCTCCTATTGATTGTAAACGAATATTTTTGGCTGCAATCGCGCTTTCTGCAATAAGCAGAGAGTCTGATGGAAAGAAAATCGGATTATCTGAGAAATAATAAGGGTTTTTTGTCGCTATACTCATCATACCTTCAGGCATTCTTCGACCATAATCGTGGTGGGCAACCATTTTGCCAACTACAATATCTCCAGGATGAAGTGTTGGGTTCATAGCACCCGCAATTCCGGTAAACAGCAGTTGTTTTGGTCTGAAATGTTCAAGCAACAATGTGGTAGTTAATGCTGCATTTACTTTGCCTATACCTGATCTTGTAAGTACAACCGGCTGCCCTTGCAGCTTACCTGAATAAAATGGAATGCCTTCTATTCTTTGCTCTTTCACTTCCTCGATCTTGCCTTTCAGCAAGTCAACTTCCAGTTGAAAGGCGCCTTCTATTGCTGTTATGTTATTGCTTTTGACAGGGAAATAATTACTGTCTGCTAGTGTCTTGGCTAGTATTCCTTGTGCTGCGACATTGTGTGCAGTAGCCGCTATTATAATAAACAAGAAGAGACTAAGGAAAATTTTACGCATCATTATACTGCATTGATTGGCGCGAAGTTAAACCGGGGGTTTTACATGTGTAACGATTTATGAAGTATGGGTGCCGAAGCTTAATAGAATTTATAAAAATACAAGCGTGCGACGCAACGAAAGCTGCGTGACCAACCCATGCCCGGTACATAAAAAGTTTTCTAAAATACTCCTGATAACCTTAATTTTAAAAATACATTAATAATTTTTATTATGACTTTGCCTAATCCGCAAACGATTTTACAACGGGTATTTGGCTACGATTCCTTCAGGCACAACCAGCAGGAAATAGTAGAGCATGTGCTTGCAGGTAACGACGCAATGGTGTTAATGCCAACAGGCGGGGGCAAAAGTTTGTGTTACCAGGTGCCTGCGCTATGTCTGCCCGGGGTTACCATTGTGGTTAGCCCTCTGATTGCGTTGATGAAAGACCAGGTAGATGCGCTGTTGGTAAGCGGTGTTAAAGCAGCGTTTTTAAACAGCACACAAAGCAATGCAGAGCAGACTTTTATTTTTCAACAGTTAAAGGCTAATCAATTAAAGCTATTATACCTGGCACCGGAGCGTTTGATGGGAAATGAAACACAGTTCATCAATTTTTTACAGCAAATAAGCGTATCGCTATTTGCCATTGATGAGGCCCACTGCATTTCTCAATGGGGTCACGACTTCAGGCCCGAATACCTGGTGTTGGGGCAGTTAAAAAAGCGCTTTCCTTCTATTCCCATAATTGCATTAACAGCTACAGCAGATGCGCTTACCCAAAAAGACATTATCGACAAGTTGCAGTTTGATGATTTTCGTGTCTTTGAAAACAGCTTTAATCGCCCTAATATCTGGTATTATGTAAAGCCAAAAAAGAACTATTATGAGGCTTTGATTAACTACCTGAAACAGCATAAAAATGATAGCGGAATCATTTATTGCCTCAGCCGCACATCTACAGAGAAACTTGCTGAAGATTTAAAAGCTGATGGTTTTAGCGCCGCCGCTTATCATGCTGGACTTGAGAAAAGTCAACGTGATGATAGGCAGGAAAAGTTTTTGAAAGACGATATTCACATTATGGTGGCCACGATTGCTTTTGGAATGGGTATCAATAAAAGCAATGTAAGATTTGTAGTGCATGTTGACCTTCCAAAAAATATTGAGGGTTACTACCAGGAAACAGGAAGGGCTGGCAGAGATGGATTACATAGCGAAGCAATACTGTTTTATGGCGTGGGTGATGTAATGAAACTAAAACGTTTTGCGGAGGTGGAAGGCAATGAAGCACAAACTAAGATTATGCTGCAAAAGCTGGATAAGATGAGTAAATTCTGCGAGATAAGAACTTGCAGAAGAAAATATCTGCTCAATTATTTTAATGATGCCGCGCCTGATTACTGTGGCAGTTGCGATAACTGTTTACTTGCACCTGTACTAAAAGATACAACCATTATTGCCCAAAAAATATTAAGCGC
>JALYZZ010000668.1 GCA_030948675.1 Bacteroidota bacterium
CCGTTGACCAACGCATAGCTAACAGTGATATCGGCTCCATCCTCAACAGTTGCCACATCACGCAAAAACACATTTTGCACACTGCCCTTAAACAAAGGAATGTCTTCAAAATCCTTTACTTTTTTGATAGATGTGTTGCTCGGGGTCATGTAATTAAGATCGCCGATCCTTACGTTTCCGGATGGGGTAGCCTGGTTGTTTTCCCTTATTGCAAGTACTACCTGGTCGGGCGTAAGATTGTGAGACCTTAGAAGTTCCGGATCAACTTTTATTACTACTGTTCTTACATTTCCACCAAATGGGGCAGGAGAAATTAATCCGGGTACTGAGGTGAAGGAAGAACGAACATACACATTTGCAAGGTCAAGTAACTCATTGTTGTTACGAATAGGACTGCTTAGCACGAGCTGGCCTACCGGCAGGGTAGAGGCATCGAACCGAATAATAAATGGGGGCTGGCTTCCTGGTGGAAAAATTGCCTGGGCACGATTTGTAAAAGTTGAAACTTCTGCCGCTGCCTGCGCCATGTTGGTGCCTTCGTAAAAAGTAAGCTTCATTAAAGTAAGCCCTTGAATATTCTTCGTTTCAATGCTTTTTACCCCCGAAACATAAAGCAAGAGGTTTACGTATCCCTTTCCAAAATATCCTTCCATCTGGTTGGGTGTAAAACCGCCGTAAGGGTGAGAGATGTAAATAACGGGCAGATTGAGATCTGGAAAAATATCAATTTTAATATTGAGGACGGCATTAATTCCAAAGAAAAAAACGCCTGCTACAATAACGAGTATGGTGATCGGTTTTCTTAGTGCGCTTTTAATTAATCCCATGGGTATGTATCATCAGTTAAACTGCCGATGCAAAAGTTGATTAAAATTCATTTATAAAAATTCTGAAGTCTCCGCTTGCTGCCGCTTTGAACAACAGCGCCTGCCAGACATTTGTAAATGCGATATCGCGGTCAGTTTCTGCACGGTTTAAAGCGTAAAATGCTTGTGTAACATCAATAATATTTGATAAGCCATTTTTGTACAAAACACTTTTTTGTAAAAAAGCTGCTGATGCAGCGCTTACTTCCAGTGGAGCTTCGCGGTAATTTTCCAGTGCATTCTCTATCTTCTGCGCAGCTAATGTCATCTGGTTCTTTAAACGTTGATCTACTTCTTCGTATTCATTCTTCAATCCTTCAGTGGTATATTTCTGAGATAAAAGCTGCTGCCCTACACGCAGATAACTCGTCAGATTCCAGGTAACACCGACACCAATTAAATAGTTAGCCCTCGTAGGTTTTACACCTTCAAAATAATCTTTAGTGTAAGCGTCGCGATTTACTGCGTTATAGTTGTAGTTGAAACCTGATCCGCGTCCTTGTATTATTCCAAAGGTTGAGAAGGTGGGGTACTTAAACGTGTTATAATATTTCGCCCTTGCGTTGCTTAAGTCTACCCGGCTCAAATAATATTTCAATAGCGGGTGCTCTTCTTCCTTCAATCTTGTGCTGGTATCTATGGAAGCCGGGATACGGCTAAGAAAAATGGTGTCGAGCCGGTAATCAGCGGTAGCGGTACCAATTAAAGTAGCCAGCTCATTGGTCTGCTCCTGTTCATTGTCTCTTGCTCGTATCAGCAGTATTTTAGCATTAGAGACTTCAGCATTTGCAAGCGAAGAGTCTACGCCTGGGTTAAGACCATTCTTTGCACGGGCAATTACTACATTGGTTAGCGCCTGTGCTCTTTGCAGGTTTTTCTGCTGCGACAACGTTAATCTTTGCGCCGCCAGTAGATTCAAATAGGCTGCAGATACCCTTATTTCGTGTTCAAAATACACTTGTTGAAAATTTGCTTCATCCTGTGCTACTGCCGCTTTTGCCACATTTACTTTTTCACGCGCTTTACCGAATGAAAAAAAGTCCCAGTTAATGTTGGTTAAATACAACGACCCGAAGGCGGCGCTCCAGTTTTGGTGCTCCTGCGCAGGGCCTGCGGGAGAAGCTGCCAGGCCACGAAGTCCGTACAATACACCGTTCTGACCATTGATAGTACCAAAATCGTGCTGCGCCGAAAGATTTAGGTCTGGTAAATTTTCCTTTCTGGCCTGCTGCACTACTGCCTGGGATGCTTTTACATAATTTGATTTTGCCTTTAAGATACCGTAATCTTTAGAAGCAATATTTATAGCGTCTTTTAAAGAAAGTGTTTGCTGAGCATACGATTGTAGTGTGAAAAGAGCCGTCAATAAAACAAGATAATAACGAATGCAAATATTTATAGTCATGAATTTAAATAAAGCATGTGTGATAATCACAAATTTACAGGCCCAGCAACTATGAGAAAAATGAAATATTAAGGTATTGTTCGAAAATGCCGGTAGCGATTTTATTGTAATGTGACAGCGAAAGTCGAATTGTTTTGAAAAACAATGTGTGCTACACAACAGTTATCACTGACATGCAAATTTTGAAACAACTTTTTTTACCGGTTTTTACTGTTTTAGCCCATTGCAGACATCAACGCTTTATGCGATAATAGCGGAAAATTCTTTAACTTATTGCCGCTGTATTTGAAGCTACAGGAAGATTGACTGGAAGATGAATTGTAAATGCTGTCCCTTTTCCAGGTGAACTGGTTACAGAAATATTGCCGTGGTGGTTGTCGACTATTTTTTTGCATAGTGCCAGCCCTATACCGGTTCCCGGGTACTCCTGCTTACCGTGCAGCCGTTGAAAAACAGTAAAGATCTTCTCTGCATACTGTTGCTCAAAACCAATACCGTTGTCTTTAATAATTAGTTCTATTTGGCTGGCCTCAGTATTAACTCCATCAATGCCATTCGCGTTTTTTTGTTCGATAAAGCGGGATGTAATACAGATTGCAGGATTTCTTTTAGAAAACTTAATTGCGTTACTGATAATGTTTAAAAATAATTGATTTAACTGTAGGGGATTTCCTTGTAGTACGGGCAAATGATCTGTTTTAATAACAGCTTTGCGCTCTGCGATTGTAAGCTCCAGATCACTTTTAATATTTTCTATTACTTCGTTCAAATCAACTCTTTCAAACCCGCTTTTTTCATTAGAAAGCCTGCTGTAGTTCAAGACAGCTTTAATTAAATCTGTCATTCTTGCTGCTGAAGAAACAATTTTGGATAAATGATTTCTTATGGCTTCTTTGTTGTCTAAGTTTCGCTCAAGCAGTTGAGAGAAGGTTTGAATTTTGCGTAAGGGCTCTTGCAGGTCGTGCGACGCAACAAACGCAAATTGCTCTAGGTCGAGATTTGATTTTTCGAGTTCCTGGTTTACTACTTGTAGTTTCTCATGTGCCCTACTTATTTCTGTTATATCGTGCCCTACTACCAGCACGCGGTACACTTTGTTATCCTTATCTAGCAGTGGGATAAAATAGTTTTGCAATACACGGTCAGAGATATGAGATTGATACTTCTGGTCAAGCAATATCTCGCCTTGCTCAAAGGTTTTCTGCAGGAGTTGGTACATTACAGAGCTTTTCATCTGCGGAAAAACATCTAAAATGTTTTTTCCTATAACCTCGTGATCCTTAAGTCCAAACACTTCTGTACCATACTTGTTTAAAATTACGTAGTTGTAATTTTTATCGAAAACCGCAATGATATCTATCGAGGAGTTTATAATTGTTTCTTCAAATTCGCTTTTCAGCTTCAGTTCAATGTTTGCTTGTTCCAGTTCAAATGTTCGCTCATTCACCTTCAATTCCAGTGCATGATTAAAAGAGGTTATTTCTGCATTTTGTTTTTCTATTTGAGTCAACATCTGATTAAAAGCATCGGTAAGCGCACCTAACTCATCTTCATCAATCTTTTCTGCTCTCACCGTATAGTCCCGCTTGTCAGATATTTGGCGGGCTGTTTTTGCCAAAGCCAGAATTGGTTTCGAAATCTTTTTTTGTAACTGGCGGGAAAGTAAATAAGCGACCAAAATTGATAAACCAATTACAAGTACAGCAATCATTCCGTACCGCTCAAACCGGGTATAAATTGCGTTCATATCAGACTGAAGATATAGTGTACCGAGGCGACGGCTTCCTTGTGCTACGGGCAAAAATCCCTGCAGGTAACCTTTTGCATAAAAGAAACTATCCGCCGCCGGATGGAGAGGTAAATTATACTTAGGAATATCAGAAGGATATCTTGCAAACAGGTTTCCCTTTTTGTCATAAAGACCAGCAGCAATAATGTGTTTTTCGGCTCTTAGTGCCTGCAACGTTTCATTTGCATCTTCTGGTGCATCAAAAGCCAACGCACCTGTACTGTTGGCTGCAATTACTTCGCCTAGCGTAGACAATCGGTCTTTACTTGACTGTCGAAAAGTAAAAAACTCATAAGCAAAGAAGCCGGTACAGGTAAGAAATAAAACTACTCCGCTGGTAATCAGTACCAGTTGCATTAACTTTTTTTGTATGGAAGAGCTGTTTTTATTCATACAATTATCTTACTATCTCAGCCACTTGCAGCAGCTTCGAACTAATAGTCAAATCCGCTACTTTTGATGCAGGAAGGTTTATTTGCAGTTTGATTTTATTTTTCTTTGTTACAAAATAAATAATGCCTCCGATGGCCGCAAAGTCTGGAATGTCGCTGACAGTTAAAATGTTTCGGTTTGGCAGAGAAGCGAAAATCTCCTTCAATTTTCCACCCTCTTTATTGTTGATAAATAGGATGTGACAACTTTTGATATCCTTTACGTTTTGGTATCGTTGTATTATTATCGGATGGTCTTTTACTTTTTCCCCTGATACAAGATCGTCAAGAGCGGAGCCAAAAGGATCTTCTCCTAATATGCCAATAATAAATGGTGCCTCAGCACTTGAAAAGGTGGCGGCGGGCCATTCTACAAATTGAGTAAAATTGTAAATAAACCTGGCTTTAATATTATAC